>VXWP01000087.1 GCA_009835325.1 Gemmatimonadota bacterium
AAACGGGTACAGTTCTGGTGGATCGGTAACGCTAAGTGAAACCTCCGACGGCAAGCTCCGACTCAGCATTACAGGACTGTCAACGCCGGGCGGAGCGCCGGATGTTTATGTGGCCCTTTACACAAGTAGCAACATCAACTGGCCTAATGGTGGTTCTTTACCTTCCGGTGCCAAAGGATTTGGCGAAGTGTCACGGCAGTCGGGGAATAAATCCTGGACCTTTACTCCTGCCAGCGGAAAGAACATCAATTCATGGAGCCATCTGATCCTACACTGCAGACTGATCAACCGTGAAGTCGGAAGTGCATCTTTGGGCAACTGAATTGCGAAGGAGCAGTAGCGTGAACAGGTTCGTATCAGCCACATTGTTGGTTGCCGCTTTGATCTGCCATACTGCCACCGCCCACGCCGGTGGATGGACCCATCCCAGGGGGAAAGGCTACTTCAAGCTGAACGAGCAGTTGGTTAAGAGCGGTATGTATTTTCAGCCGTCCGGTCGCAAGGTAGACATCACGGACCTTAGCCGTTATACCACCAGCCTGTATGGTGAATACGGACTTGTAGACCGGTTGACGCTCGTTGGTTACATTCCCTTCTACCAGCGTATCAGCGAAGACCGGCACGGCTCCGAAACCAAGTCGGGAACGGGGGACTGGGAGCTTGGCGCCAGGATCGGGTTGCACGCCAACGGCCCAACGGTCCTGAGCATTCAAGTCATGGCCGGACTGCCGCTGGGAGATTCCTATACCGACCAGGAAGTCGGACTGTTTACGGGGGACGGTGAATTCAACCAATTGTTTATGCTCCAGGTCGGCCATTCCCTGTGGCCGACTCCGGGTTATCTTAAAGCCGAAATCGGCTTCAACAATCGTGAAAGCGATTACTCCGACGAATTGAGGTACGCCCTCGAAGCGGGTTTCATGGCCGGAGAGCGGGTCGGGTTCTCTGCCTGGGTTCGCGGAGTGAAAGCCCTCGGAAAAGCGGATGATGATGAATGGACCCGGAACGACCAGCAGTACGTGTCCTTCGGTCCTGAAATCAACTTATACATCAC
This sequence comes from Gemmatimonadota bacterium, assembly GCA_009835325.1. NCBI lineage: Bacteria > Pseudomonadati > Gemmatimonadota > Gemmatimonadota bacterium. Next base: position 1,055 of record VXWP01000087.1, read on the forward strand.
GGCCAACGCGGGGATCACCGCGGGCGTGACGAAATACACGAGCGCCCGCAATCTGCTGGACGCGCCTGCCTGGGACATCGGTGTTTTCTTCAAGTTGTAGTTCAGCTTGGAGTTTATAAGCCTTTGCCGTTACAGAACCAGCACAGGAAAGGACGTTACCGTGCCACGTACGATTCGCCTGACCTTTGTCGACGAAGACGTTTCCGTCGATGCCGAATTGCTCGAGGACGAAGCCCCGAGGACCTGCCAGGCGGTGTGGGACGCCCTGCCCCTGGAAGAGGAGGGCATCCACGCCGTGTATTCGGGCAGCGAGATCGCCTACTTCCTGTCCGAGGACATCGTCATCCCGCCCGAAAACCTGACGAGCCGTACATTGCCCGGTGATATCTGCTATTTCCGCCTGGAACCGGGCCTGATGCACGGTTGGATGGACGGCATCACCGAACTGTGCTGGTTCTACGGAAGGGACGGCCGCCCCAACATGCCGGGCGGCCCCGTCTCGGTAAACCTCTTTGCCCGGATGGTCGGGGACACCAGTGATTTCTACGCGGTGTGTTACCGGATTCGCCGGGAAGGGGCGAAACGCGTACGGATCGAACGTGTTGTTTGAATTCGAATCGCAAGAAACCGATCCCAAATCGGTCTAATATAACACACAGTCTGACATCATAAGCGTCTAACGGCTGGCGGAAATCCCTTCCGTCTGTCCGGCTCGCTGCGTGATTTGCGTCTTCCTGCCGGATCGGCAACTGCGGCCAGTCCGGCCAGCTCGTCCGACACTACCACGGAATCTTACACCGATATGCCAATACATTACAGATATCTGGCACTGCCGCTCTGTCTCATCGGTCTTATTCTGGCGCGTCCTGCCTTCGCCGACCAGGTAGACGGAACCACCCCTGTTGACGGGGCCGGATCATTAGACGGGGCCAAACTCTATGAACAGGCCTGCGCGGCCTGTCATGGATCGGATGGAAGGGGACGGCCGCTCGAGGAACGCGGTTTTGTCCTGGAGCTTCCGGACTTTACGGACTGTGAATTCGCTTCCCGCGAACCCGATCCCGACTGGCACGCCGTGATCCATGAAGGCGGGCCGGTGCGGGCCTTCGACCGCATGATGCCTGCCTTCGGGGATGCCCTGACGGACGAAGAGATCTATGCCATCCTCGGCCACGTCCGCACTTTTTGCACCAACGATAACTGGCCCCGCGGCGAATTCAACGTGCCTAAGCCCCTGTTTACCGAGAAGGCGTTTCCTGAAGACGAGACCGTATTCAACGTGAGGCTGGACACGGACGACAGCAAGGCCGTGGTCATCGAGCCCTTGTACGAGAAGCGATTCGGCCCCCGCGGCATGATCGAAGCGAAAGTGCCTTTCGGCCGGCGCCAGACCGGGGGAGACGACGGGGCGGAGATCGGCTTCGGCGACCTTACCGTGGGCTACCGGTATGCGCTCTACCACAATCTGGATCGTGGGAACGCCTTCAGCATCGGCGGCGAGGTCGTCCTGCCCACCGGCGATGAGGACGACGGTTTCGGTGCCGGCTCGACAAAGCTGGAGCCCCATGTTTCCTTCGTCCAGTTATTGCCCGGCGACGCATTTTTCCAGTCCCAGGTGCAGATGGACTTCGCCGTAACGGGGTCCGCACCGGACAAGGGTATTGTCCGCACCGCGATCGGCAGGACCTTCACGGAAGGCGAGTTCGGCCGGGCCTGGAGTCCCATGGTCGAGCTGCTCGCCTCACGCGAAACGGTTTCCGAAGCCGTCGTCACGCTCGACCTGGTACCTCAAATGCAGGTGGCTTTGAATACGCGTCAGCATATCCTCCTCAACGTAGGCGTGCGGGTACCGGTCGCCAACAGGCAGGACCGCAAGTCGCAGATCGTCATGTACCTGCTGTGGGACTGGTTCGACGGAGGATTCCGCGATGGCTGGTAGCACAGCGGGCAGGTTGTGGATGCGGCCGCGGGCGTACAGCGCGCAGATGCCACTCGGTCTCGCCTGGCTGGCGTTCGTCGGGTTGGCGTTCGTCGGGTTGGCGTGTGCATCCGTTGACGCACAATCAGTCGACACGCAATCGGTGGACCACAGCACCTTCGCCACTTCGGACCAGTGCATCGCCTGCCACAGCAATATCGTCGACGCGGACGGGCAGAACGTGTCCATCGGTCACGTCTGGCGCGGGTCCATGATGGCGCAATCCGCCCGGGACCCGTACTGGCAGGCATCCGTGCGGCGGGAGGTCACCGACCATCCGGGCGCGCGGGCCGAGATCGAGGACACCTGCTCGACCTGCCACATGCCCATGGCACGTGTGGTGGCGCGGGAGAACGGCGGACTCGGTGAGGTGTTCGCGCACCTCGAAGCCGCCCGGCGGGGCGAGGAAAGTGCGCTGCTCGCCATGGACGGGGTGTCCTGCACGACCTGCCACCAGATACGGCCCGATAATCTCGGCGAGGAATCGAGCTTCGACGGAAACTTCCTGATTCGGACGGAAGCCGGCGTCGACCCGCAGATATTTGGACCGTTTGAAGTGGACGACGGACTGACCCGGGTCATGCAGTCGGCCACGGGTTTCGTACCGGACAGTTCCACCCACGTCCAGCAGTCCGAGTTCTGCGCCACGTGCCACACCCTGTTTACGACGAGCCTGGACGCCGAGGGACGGGAAGTGGCCCGTTTCCCGGAACAGACGCCCTACCTGGAGTGGAGGCACAGCGCCTTCGCGGAGTCGGAAAGCTGCCAGTCCTGCCATATGCCGGAGTCCGCATCGGCTCCCATCTCGTCGGTACTTGGGGAGTACCGGGAGGGGGTCTCACAGCACGTGTTCCGTGGCGGCAACGCGTTCATGCTGCGTCTGCTGGACAAGTATCGCGATGAACTGCTCATAACCGCGCCGCCTGGCGATCTGCAGCGCGCCGCCGAGGCGACGCTGGAAAACCTGGAGACGGCGACCGCCCGGATGGAGGTGCTGGCCGTGTCCCGCGAAGAGGACCACGTCTCGATCGACATCGAAGTGACGAACCTGGCGGGCCACAAGCTGCCGACGGCCTACCCGTCGCGAAGGGCCTGGATCTACCTTACGGTACACAATGGGGCCGGCGAGCTGCTGTACGAATCCGGCGCCATGAATCCCGATGGGAGCATCGAGGGCAACGACAACGACGCGGACGCGTCCCGCTACGAACCGCACTACCAGGTGATCGACGATCCGGGCCAGGTACAGATCTATGAACCGATTATCGCGGATGGGTCGGGAAGGGTCACCACGGGCCTGCTTACGGCCGTCACCTACGCCAAGGACAACCGGTTGCTCCCCGAGGGTTTTGACCGGGAGACGGCCGACACCGCCATCATGGTGCACGGCCAGGCAGGGGAAGACACGGATTTCCGGGCCGGTAGCGACAGGATCCGGTACCGGGTCGAGGTCCCGGCCAGCGTACAACGCGTCGACGTCCGGGCGCGGCTCATGTTCCAGACGATCGGCTTCCGGTGGGCGCAGAACCTCGCCCCCTACGACGCCCATGAAACGAAGCGCTTCGTCTCCTACTACAACGAAAACGCCTCGACCTCGGCCGTCGTGCTCGCCGAGGCCATCCACCGCCAGGACCTGCCGTAGTTTCTACCGCCCTGCGTTCTCCAGATCCATCGGGTTCGACCACGCTTTCGTGCCGTCTGGCGCGATGATTTCAAATCTCACCCAGCGTGCGTTAGGCCGTAGGGTAAACGTGGCCTCTTCGAAGGTACTGCCGTCCTTTGGCCGGTGCTCCGTCCCGTAGGAATCGAACACGGCAATGATGCGCTGTGCCTCGGAGCAACGGATGCTCGCCTCAACGACGCGATTCCCGTCTCCCCGATCGTCGACCCGGCGAAGCCGGATATCCCGGATCTCGGGTCCCGAGCTTGCGTAGGCGCAGCCCCGTTCCAGCGCGTCGATGATGGCTTCCGCCGAACGTTCCCTGACCTTCACCATGTTCCAGCCCCCGTAGGTGTCCTTGTTATCCGATTCGAGGGCGTGGGAGTCGTCGTTGGACAGGGCCGGTATCGTGCGGCCGAGGAGGTCCATCCAGTCGTCCCAGTGCACGGAGGACTCCCCCCGTCCGGCGCAGCGGCAGGTGGTATTGAAAACTTCAATTCCGGCCAGGCCGTCCAGGGGAAGGGTATCCCGGAGGATGTTGACCGAGCTCCAGTGGGGGTGGGCGAGCCAGATCGAGCCGCCCTGCCGCCTGACTTCATTGATCACGTGCTGCGGCGGCATGCGCTTCGAGTCCATGTCTTCGTCGATGTTGTAGGCCAGGAAATGGTGGGTCTGGCCTCCGAAGGGGTTTTCCGGATGGATCTCAGCGCCCTGCACCAGCACGAAATCGTCCGGCGCGCTTACCGTATCGATCCGGGTGATCTTGTAGTGATCGGAGATACAGAGGAAGTCGTATCCCTGGTTGACGTAACCGTCCAGCCGCTCCTGGGGGGACGGTTTACCGTCGGAATTGGTGGTATGGGAATGGAGGTTGCCCTTGAGCCAGAAGTATCCGTCGTCATCGATGTCGAAGGGGCTGATCAGCCCGTCGCTCGCCATGGTGCTCTCCCGTGGTCTGGCGGTGATATGGTGTCGTTACGTCGTGAATGGAAACGCTGCTCATAACCTGGCCACGCGCGTCAGGCTGGCCTCAGCCCAGTTCTTCTGTGTACGTCCTGCCGAAGCGGTCCGTCGCCTCGACTACCACCTTCCCTGTGTCGGGTGACACGGGCGCGTAGAACAGGTGATTCGTGGGGACCGGATCCACCCAGGGACGGCGTTCGGGCAGGTCTGGCCCGCGGTGGATGGACTCCGACAGGGGATCGGTGCCCGGACGGCGGGCCATGGCGCCTCTCCGCATGCCGTCTTCGTACCATACGACCTGCCAATCAGGTTCCCAGTCCCAGATGTTCGCCACGATCTCGTCCGGCGCCCCCGGATCGGCGCCGCGGAGATAGACCCGCATCTGGTGGTCTTCACCCAGCCCCGTGGACTTGTATCGCCATCGGATATCCGAACCGTCGACCTCGTAGACGCCGTACCCGCTGGGCGTCCCGTCCCAGCAGATAGGCCCGCTCCACCAGGCGCCGCAGACCGTGCCCTGGACGATCTCGTGCACCCCGCCTTCGAAGATGTGCTCGTGTTCGTGCACGTGCCCGGAAAACACGTGGGCCCGGTAGGGCTCGAGCAGTTGGTACATGCGCTCGCGGTTCACGGTCGTGGACGAAATGGACGGACTGCTGTCGCCGGTCCGGATGTGGCGCGTGGTGTACTGGGGGATGTGGTTGAACACCGCCACGGTGCGGCCGGATTCCACCAGCGCAAGGTCCTGGGCGAGCCAGTTGAGCTGGTCGTCGGTCACGTAACCAATGTAGCCCTGGCCGTGCCAGAACACGTTGTCCAGCACGACGTAGTGGACTTCCCCCCGGTCGAAGGAATAGTAGTTGGGGCCGAAATGGCGGCAAAAGGTGCGGACGGATCCGTCGTCGGTCGGACCGAAGTCCAGGTCGTGGTTGCCGACAACCTGGAAGAAGGGCATGTCCATAAGGCCCACGCCCCGTTCATACTCGGGGTACAGGGTCAGGTCGTCGAACATGATATCCCCGCAACCCACGCCGAACAATCGGCGATCGGAGAGCGCGGCGGCGGTCTCCCGCACGTCGGGGACCGTCTCCGCGTGGAAGAGACCCATCTCGTAGGCGTCCTGGGTCTGGGGGTCGGAGAGGACCAGGAACCCGTGGCGTTCATCCGATCCGTCCAGGGCCGCGAGATCGAAGCGCGCGGCCATCTCCCCCGCCCCGTCCGCCGTGATCGGTCGGTAGAAGGAGGCCGTGCCGCTTGGGTTCTGCGCTATGGCGTATCCGTCGGGCGTGGAGATCGAAACGAAAGACTGTAGCGTATTGGAAACGAGTTCGAAGCGTCCGTCCGCGTCTGTTGACGTGACCGTCAACCCGTCCGTGACCGCGACCCCGGCCAGACTCGCGCGGCCGGCAGTGACCCGTCCGGAGACACGGACCGGGCGGACCGGACTGACTGGCTGCGTGCCGGCCGCCGCGTTGCTCCCGGTCTGCGGCGCGTAGGGGTCCGCCAGTACGGGAAAGGGCGCCGCCATCACCGCGGCCACGAAGGCCGCCTGCTTGAGGAAGGCGCGCCGGGTCAGGGCTTCCCGGTCTTTGGAACGGTTCGATGACTTGCCTGCTTCATCTAAAATTGCTTTAAGGCTGGGGTCCATCGGATAGCTTCCTTTCTGTCCGCAGGATCACAATCCATAAAACGCGCGGATGGCCGGTGGACCATCCACATCGTGAGTTAGGGAAGGTATGGGTTGATTATACAAAGTCGACACATGTTGAAACAGGATTTTGTGAACGAAATTCGCAGGTTGTGCCTGCGCTGCTGTTCCGGTATTAATGCTTGATGGGACGGCTTCGTGATCATATCATTTCAGTTCCATGAACGAAGCCGCGAAAGGTCCCGATTCCTCCGAATTCCTGTCCATCCCCGAACCTGCCGGAGTCTACGCGGAACCGTGGACCTGGAGGAAGTTCAGGCGCATGCTCGGTTTCTTCGGGCCCGCCGCGCTGGTGGCGTCCATGGCCGTGGGCGCGGGAGAGACCATTCTGGTCACGGGCGTAGGCGCCTGGGCGGAATACGGCCTGCTCTGGCTCATCCTGCTGAGCGTGCTGGTCAAGGGCGTCGCGGTGACGTACCTGCTGGGCCGTTTCACGGCGGTGAGCGGCCAGCCCTTCGGCCGGATGCTGGCCAAGTTGCCGGGTCCCCGCGGCTGGTTCATCATGACGCTGCTGACCATCGAGCTGCTCGCCTTGAGCATCGCCCTGACGGCGGTCGCCAAGCCCTGCGGCAATCTCGTCGTACACATTTTCTCGGATTCGCTGCCGGCCGGACCGACCGATACGTTCTGGGCGAACCTGGTCACGACCGGATTCCTGGGCCTGGCCATCGGGTTGAGCCTGCTGACGTCCTACGAGTTCCTGGAAAAACAGCAGATCATCATCTGCGGCGTCCTGGTCTCGGGTACCATCCTGGCCACGGTGATCGTCTGGCCCAGTCTGGGCGGTGTCCTCATCGGAACGCTGTCGATCGGAAACCTGCTCGCCGCCCCCGACTGGGCGCCAATCGCGGCCAGGAACGACTACTTCCTGAACCTGGTCACCGTTTTCGGCTACGTGGGAGGCACGTTGAGTACCTACCTGGCCTATTCCGGCTGGGTGGCGCAAAGGGGTTGGGGCCTGACGACTCATGCCGGGATGGAGCGGCTCGGCAGCCGGATCGACCACACACTGAAAATCAACTATCTGAAGGAGGACCCGTCGGAGACGCGGCGCATGCGCGTGCTGCTTACGCCGCTCAAGTGGGACGTGTCCATGGGCGCGATCGTACTCTTCATCGTCACCGCCGCCTTCATGATCGCCGGCGCGGTCGTGCTCTACCCGCGGCAGACGGTCCTCCCCGGCAACGCGTGGGACCTGCTCACGCGGCAGTCCTCCATCTGGGCGCAGATCCACGCCGCCCTCATCCCCGTGTACTACGTGGCCATCCTCGCGGCCCTGTGGGGAACCCTGGCCACCATACCGGAGGCCCTGACCCGGTTCGCCCATGAATTCCTGACGGCCGTCTGGCCCCGGTTCAAGTCCTATTCCTACCGCAGGCTGCAGACCTGGATCGTGATCTGGTTCTTCGTCTCTTCCGCCGCGGCGATCTGGAGCGACATCACCTTCGACCTGATCACGCAGATCGTGGCGCTTCTGGCGACCAACCTGGGAGTAGGTATCGTCTGCTGCGCGGCCGTCTACCTGAATTTCAAACTGCCCCCCGCATACCGCACCCGACCCGCCATGCTCGTCCTGGGCGTGCTCTCCACCGTGGTGCTCCTCTCGGCCTTCGTCGTCAGCGCCGCGGGCATGCTGCAGAAGTAGTGAGGCGCAAGACGATCGGCCTCCCGGACCATCAGGGCTTGAGGTAGTTCAGCAGATTGATGATCAATCCCGTCAGCACGACGATGGTCGTCAGTCCCGTACCGACCACCCACATTTTCGTTGCGACGTGTTTCTGGGCATCTTCGAGGGCGGACAGGCGATTGTCGATCTTGTTCAGGCGTTCTACGAGGAAATCCCAACGGGATGCCGGTACGTCAAATTGATCTTCCCCTGACATTTCAGCTCCTTCGCGGACTGCGTCTAGTGATCGTCGAAAGACTGGATGTAAAGGTTATAGTGCGGGATTACCTTAGACTCCTCGTAAAAACGTTGAAATACGGACAGAAATCCATGCCTCGATGTACCACGACATCGCGTCCCGACAGCGGTGCCGCACGGTGTTGGACGCATCCCTTTTCGCTTGCGACTCACGGCCGATTTGCTTAGTATAAACCCGTGAGTCGTGGGTTTTTTCGAAGGCCCGGGACAGGGAGTGAACATGCAGGACTTTACCGCGGTACAGCAACGAGACGAAGAACTGTACGGCCTGCTGGTGGCCGAGCGCGAACGCCAGCGGGACGGGATCGAACTCATCCCTTCGGAGAACTACGTCTCGCCGGCCATCCTGGAAGCCATGGGGTCCGTCCTGACCAACAAGTACTCTGAAGGATACCCGGGCAAGCGGTACTACGGCGGACAGCAGTACATCGACAAGATCGAGAACCTGGCGCGCCGGCGGGCGAAGGAACTCTTCGGCGCCGAGCACGTCAACGTCCAGTGTTACTCGGGCAGCCCGGCCAATACCGCGGTCATGTTCGGCCTGCTGGACTACGGCGACACGATCATGGGCATGAAGCTCGACCAGGGCGGCCACCTGACCCACGGGCTCCATGTCAACTACTCCGGCAAGTCCTATAACGTGGTCTCCTACGGGGTGCAACGGGAAACAGGCCGCATCGACATGGACGAGGTCCGCGACCTGGCCCTCGAGCACCGGCCGAAGCTGATCATCTCCGGGGCCACGGCCTACCCGCGGCAGTTCGACTTCGAGGCGTTCAAGGCCATCTCCGACGAGGTCGGGGCCGTGCCCATGGCCGATATCTCCCATATCTCCGGTCTCATCGTGGGGGGCGTCCATCCGAGTCCACTGCCCTTCACGGACGTCGTCACCACGACCACCCACAAGACGCTGCGGGGTCCGCGCAGCGCGATCATCATGTGTCACAAGAAATACGCGAAGGACATCGACCGGGCCGTGTTCCCCGGTCTGCAGGGCGGTCCCCACGATCACATCACGGCGGCCAAGGCGCTGACCTTCAAGGAGGCCATGAGGCCGGAGTTCAGGGACTATGCCCGACAGATCGTCGCCAACGCGAAGGCCCTGGCCGAGGCGCTGCTCGGGCACGGATTCGATCTCGTTTCCGGCGGGACCGACAACCACCTCGTATTGGTGGATCTGACCAACAAGGGCATCATCGGCAAAGACGCCGAAACCGCCCTCGACAAGGCCGGGCTGACCGTGAACAAGAACACGGTGCCCTTCGACACGCGGTCGCCCTTCAGCCCGAGCGGGATCCGCATCGGCACGCCCGCGGCCACGACGCGCGGGATGAAGGAACCTGAGATGAAGCAGCTCGCCGGATGGATCGACACGGCGATCGAGCACCACGGAGACGGCGAAAGACTCTCGTCGATCCATGACGAGGTCAGGGAACTCTGTGCCGGTTTCCCCGTCCCCGGGATTTCCACCTCCGGGGCGGCGCTCATGCAGGAGATCGGCACCGGCTAGCGCCCGGTTGGCAACAGCTGGCGCCCAGCTAGCCGAGGCCGACTGCAATCAGATCGTGACGGGGAGGTGGCGTCATGTACCGAATGATCGTAGCCGTAGCCGCTTTTGCCTTCGTAGCCGCATGCGATTCGGGCATGCCGAGACAGGACGAGGCGGTGGCCCAGGACAAGTCCGGCGACGTTGAGAAGGTGACCATTGTCGAGGTCGCTTCCGACGGAACGACGAAAGGAGCCGTTACGGTGGATAAAGTGGTCAGGACCAAAGAAGAATGGAAAGAGCGACTCACCGACGAGCAGTACTACGTCACCCGGGAGAAGGGCACGGAACGGGCCTTTACGGGCAAATACAACAAGCACTATGAAGACGGTGTCTACAAGTGCATCGGTTGCGGTACGCCGCTCTTCGCGTCCGGTACCAAGTACGAGTCCGGCACGGGCTGGCCCAGTTTCTACGAACCGGTCGCCGAAGAGAACATCGACGAGAAGATGGACCTCAGCTACGGCATGATCCGCACCGAGGTGTTGTGTAAGCGATGCGACGCCCACCTGGGCCACGTGTTTACCGACGGCCCGCAGCCAACAGGCCTGAGGTACTGCATGAACTCCGCTTCCCTGGACTTCGAGCCCGAGAAGAAGGCCCCGTCCGAGAAGTAGATCGCGGCCAGGAAACGAAATACAGGATCCCGGTCTCCCGGCCTCCGCTCTCACGGCAAGGAGCAGGAGCCTGCGTTACCCATGCGCATTTCCGATGTCAAAGTCTTCCCGGTCTGGGATGGCAACCGGAACTATCTCTTCGTCAAGGTAGAGACAGACGAGGGTATCTACGGGATCGGCGAAAGCGGCCTGACGTGGAGTGAACAGGCCGTCAAGGAGATCGTCCACGCCCTCCGCGACCGGATCGTCGGCCAGGATCCGGTGCGCAGGGAGCACCTCTGGCAGGTGATGTTCCGCGGCGGTTTCTTCCCCGGTGCCCACGCCCTTTCCGCCGCGGTCAGCGCCATCGATATCGCCCTCTGGGATATACACGGCAAATCACTCGGTGTGCCCGTCTACGAGTTGCTCGGCGGCCTGTGCCGGGACAAGGTAGTCTGCTATACCCACTGCGGCGGCGACGGTCCGTCCGGGGCACTGGTCGACCAGGCGCGGAGCAGGATGGAAGAGGGCTGGAAGTACATCCGGTGGGGGTTGCCCCACGAAGGCAGTGTACTGGAGCCCACCCGGGCGGTACGAACGGGCATCGCGCAGTTCCAGGCCCTCAGGGAAGCCCTGGGCGACGACGTCGAATTGATTTGCGATGTGCATACCCGTCTCGACCCGCCCGACGCGATCGCCTTCTGCCGCGCTGCCGAACCCTACCGTCCCTTTTTCATCGAAGATCCCCTGCGTTCCGAGAACAAGTCGTCCTACCGCATGCTCCGGCAGCACGTCGCCGTGCCCCTCGGCGTCGGCGAACACTTCACCAGTAAATGGGAATTCCGGGAACTGATCGAGGAAGATCTGATCAACTACGCCCGCACAGACCTCTGCCTGGTAGGCGGGCTGACCGAGGCGCGTAAAGTCGCGGGCTGGTGCGAGACCCACTACATCGACCTGGCGCCGCACAATCCCCTCGGCCCCGTGTCCACGGCGGCCTGCCTGCATCTGAGCCTGGCGACGTCGAACTTCGCCGTGCAGGAACTGCCCCGTCTGCCGGGCATGCTCCCGGAGGTCTTCCCCGTCCAGGTGGAGTGGAAAGAAGGCTACCTGCTGCCGCCTGTCCGGCCCGGCCTGGGGGTGGAGTTCGACGAAGAGGCCGCCGAACGACATCCGTATCGCCCGGCCCGGGGTCATATGCTGCAGCGCGAAGACGGATCTTTCACGAACTGGTAGTGTATTTCCTGAAAAAGCGGTACTAAACAAAACATATGTTTATTATCTTGCCTTCACGATGGCCCTGATCCCAAGGAAATACAGATCCCTCGTGCTGGTCCGCACGCCGGTCTGGCTCATCTGCCTGACCTTGCTCTGGTCCGTTTCTCCCGAATCGGAAGTCCTCGAGGCGGCCCCGGCGGCTTCAACGGGTCCAGCGTCCCCGGCGGTCCCGGCGAATCCGACGCCTTCGGCAGTCCTGACAGCCCCGCCTGCCCCGGTGACCCCGAAAATCGTCGACATTCAAAATCGCCTGCCCCGGTCCTTCAAGAAACGTCTCCGCAAATCCAGTCGTTTCATCGTAATTCACAGCACGGAATCGGGCTTGAGAAGTGCATTGAACACCGTTTCGCGCAGGGGGTATTCCAACTATCTCGTTGCCCGGAACGGGACTATTTACCGGATCCTGGACAAGAAGTACCGTTCGCACCACGCGGGCCTGAGCATGTGGAACGGGCTGAGGGACATCAGCAGCCATTCCATCGGCATCGAACTGGTGGGATACCACAACGACCCCTTTAGCGCGTCCCAGTACGATTCCCTGAAGTGGTTGATCGAAGTATTGCAGCGGGTGTACAAGATTCCCGACCACCACGTGCTGGAACACTACCGCGTCGCCTACGGCAGGCCGAACAGGTGGGTAAAACGGCTCCACCGCGGACGCAAGAAGGATCCCGGCGTTTTCAATTTCAGCCGGGACCGGGCCGGCCTGAACTCGAAAGATCCGCGCAACAGCATACTCTATGACCCGGACGTAAGGGCGGGCAGACTGATACCCGATCCTGACATCGATATTGCCAGAGTCCGCCTCGTAGACCGCGGGCGGTACGACATAGAAGTCGCCCAGTTGTCTGAAAACGTCATTACCCGGCACAACACGGCATGGCGCATCGCCCGCGGGCACTATGACGAGGCCTCGACGGTGTACCACTTCCCCAACGGGACCGTCATGCGGGGGAACCAGATCAGGAACTGGGACCGGATCCCGGTCGGGACGAAGGTCTATCTCAACCGTGATCGCACCGAAGATGTCCAGGCGGTCACCGCCGCCGTGCCCGTCATCGCCCAGGGAACCACGGCCTTCGACATCGCCGGCACCTCCTACCGGCGCACGGACACCTACTACATCTTTCCAACGGGCACGATAAAACACGGCAGGCAGGTCCGCCGATGGGACCGCATTCCGCCGGGGACGCGGGTGCTCGTCCGTTACAACGCGCCGGTCTCATTGACCAGTGCCGGCCGCCAGGCCGTACGACGGAACGATACCGTGTTCCTGGTGCCCCGCAGCGAAGTACTGGTCGCCGCCAACGTGCCGGATGCCTCCCGGCTTGCGGCCGGCACCCTGGTCTTCACCAGGAAATAGGTTCGACAGACCGCAGCGATTCATAAGACCGCCGCGATTCGACAAATTGCCGCAGTTCATCGCGACGCGCCACGGAGGAGGGGATTCATGGAAATGGTGGAACGGGGTATCGTCTTTTTCGCCGATACCGCCTGGTCGTACCTGCTGTACCTGCTGATCGGCGGCGGCCTTTTTCTCCTGCTATATTCCCGCTTCCTGCCGCTTAGACATTTCAAGCACTCCATTGAAATCATCCGAGGGAAATACGACGACCCGAACGAACCCGGCGACATCACGCATTTCCAGGCGCTGGTCAGCGCCCTCGCGGCCACCATCGGCATGGGCAACATCTCCGGCGTGGCCGTCGCCATCGCGGTCGGCGGGCCGGGCGCCATGTTCTGGATGTGGGTCAGCGCCCTCGTGGGCATCGCGACCAAGTTCTTCACCTGCTCCCTGGCCATCATGTACCGGGGCACGGACAGCGCCGGCAAGACGCAGGGCGGGCCGATGTACGTCGTCCAGGAGGGACTGGGCAGGACCTGGAAGCCCCTGGCCGTTTTCTTCGCCGTGGTCGCGGTGATCGGATGTCTGCCGTTGTTCCAGGTCAACCAGCTGGTGCAGATCATGCGCGACGTGATCTTCACACCCATGGGCGTGGTCGGCGAAGATCATTTCTGGTTCGACCTCACGGCCGGCGTCGTGCTGGTGTTGCTCGTTGGCACCGTCATATTCGGCGGCATCACCCGGATCGCAGACGTCGCCTCCCGCGTCGTCCCGGCCATGGTCATCCTGTACATGTTTTGCGCCCTGTGGATCATCGCGGCGAACTTTACGGATGTTCCGCGGTACCTCATGCTGATTGTCACCGACGCCTTCACGGGAGAAGCCGCGGCGGGCGGTGCCGTGGGCGCGGTCATCATGACCGGCGTGCGTCGCGCCGCCTTCTCGAACGAAGCGGGCATCGGCACCGAATCCCTCGTCCACGGCGCGACGAAGACTCGGGAACCGACGCGCGAGGGCCTGGTGGCCATGCTGGAGCCCGTCATCGACACCATGATCGTGTGTACCTGCACGGCCCTCGTGATCATGATGACCGGGGTATGGCAGACGACTTCCGACAACGGCGTGACGCTGACGGCCAACGCCTTCGAATCCGCCATGCCGGGTTTCGGCTCCTACATGCTGATCGTGTGCGTGCTCTTCTTCAGCACCAGTACGATATTCACCTATTCCTACTATGGAACGAAGTGCCTCGGCTTCCTGATCGGGGCCCGGTGGCAGTTTCTGTACAACTACTTTTACGTAGGCTGCATCATCGCCGCCTCGGTGGCTTCGCTGGATACCGCCATCAGCATGATCGACGGCACGTTCGCCCTGATGGCCATCCCCACCATGCTCTCGGCCCTGCTCCTGTCGCCCAAAGTGATGGCGGCGATGCGGGACTACCGCCGGCGACATCAGCTGGGCTCGGGGTAGCCGGCGACTATTCAGACTCACCCAACCGTACGTTCAGAAGGGACGAACACCCATGACGTGGCCCGTTCTACATCACTACGACCAGGATCATCTCGCGCGCATCGCCCTGCCCCTGGGCGGCATCGGCACCGGTACGGTTTCCCTAGGCGGTCGGGGCGATCTCCGGGACTGGGAGCTGATGAATCGCCCGGCCAAGGGGTTCATACCCGGCCGGGACAATCGGTGTCCGCCTTCGTTCGTACTGTATGCACGGCCAGACGGCGGGACCGAGGTGACCCGCCTGCTCGAAGGCCCCCTGGAATACTTCGAATACGAAGGCGCGAGCGGGAGCCCCACGGCCAATCACGGCCTGCCTCGCTTCTCCCGGTGTACCTTCGACGCTGCCTACCCCTTCGGCCGGGTCCATCTGTCCGACGATGACGTGCCGGTCGACGTGCGGCTTGAGGCGTTCAATCCCCTCATCCCCTGCGACGCCGACCGCAGCGGACTGCCCGTGGCGGTCCTCCGGTACGTGCTGGCCAACCAGACCGACGTTCCCGTTTCGGCGGCCGTGTGCGGCTCGATTCCCAATTTCATCGGCATGGACGGCACGGACGGGGCCTGCCGCGAAAACCGGAACCGTTTCCGCGCGGGCGACGGGTACCGCGGGTTGTTCATGGCCTCGAAGGGCGTGGATCGGGAGGCCGCGCAGTGGGGCACAATGGCGCTGGCCACTACGGCGGAGACGGTCAGCTACCGCACTGCCTGGCGGGAGGCCGGCTGGGGCACGCCGCTGCTCGACTTCTGGGACGAATTCAGCGCCGGCGGTGTGCTAACTGATAGGGAAGCCGGCAACAACGACCGCCCCATGGCCTCATTATCAGCCCGCATCGACCTGGCGCCGGGCGAAACATCCAGCGTGACCTTCGTGCTGGCCTGGCACTTCCCCAACCGCTATACCTGGACGCCCGCGACGAAGGAGGACCTGACGGTGGGCGGCGATACGGAGACCGCCGAAGAAGACACCTGCTGCGAGGAAGGTGAGGGATGTTGCGAGGACAGCGAGGACTGTTGCGACGGCGGCGGCAACAGCAGTGGTGATTGCTGCGACGACGGAAGTGCCTGCTGCGACACGGGCGACCGGATCGGAAACTACTATTCGACGCGGTTCGAGGACGCCTGGGAAGTGGTGGAGCAGGTCGTGCCCGATCTGGACATCCTGGAAGCGGACACGCTCCGGTTCGTCGAGGCGTTCAGCGGCTCGGACCTGCCGAAGGTCGTCAAGGAAGCGGCCCTGTTCAACCTGAGCACCCTGCGCAGCCAGACCTGTTTCCGCACGCCCGACGGCCGGTTCTACGGCTGGGAGGGCTGCCACGACGCGGCGGGGTGCTGCCTGGGCTCCTGCACCCACGTCTGGAACTACGAACAGTCCACAGCCTTCCTCTTCGGCGATCTGGCACAGACCATGCGCGAAGTGGAATTCGCCCACGCCACCGGCGAAAACGGGCTGATGAGCTTCCGCGTCTGGCTGCCCCTGGCGCGGGCCCGAAGTTTCAATCGCGCGGCGGCGGACGGCCAGATGGGCTGCGTCATGAAGATGTACCGCGAGTGGCAACTTTCGGGCGACGACGAGCGGCTGCGGGCGCTGTGGCCCGATGTGAAGAAGTCGCTGGCCTTCTGCTGGTTACCGGGCGGATGGGACGCCGACCGCGACGGTGTCATGGAAGGCTGCCAGCACAACACCATGGACGTGGAGTACTTCGGGCCCAATCCCCAGATGGAGTTCTGGTACCTGGGCGCACTGCGCGCCGCGGAAGAGATGGCCCGCTACCTGGGGGACGACGACTTCGCCGGGGAATGCCGGGACCTGTACGAGCGCGGCAGCAAGTGGACCGACGCGCATCTCTTCAACGGCGACTACTACGAACACGAGATCCGGACGCCGCGAAGCGCGGAGGATATCGCGGAAGGACTGACCGTCGGCATGGGGCCGAAGGACCTGTCGAACCCGGACTACCAGCTCGGTCCGGGCTGCCTGGTGGACCAGCTCGTCGGCCAGTACATGGCCCATGTCTGCGGCCTGGGATACCTGGCGGATTCCGGCAAGATCCGCAGGTCCCACGAGAGCATCCTGGCGTACAACAGGCTGGAGGGCTTCCAGCGCCACACCAACGTCATGCGGTCCTATGTCCTTGGCGACGAGTCGGCGCTGCTCATGGCGTCCTACCCGAAGGACCGCCCCGACAACCCCTTCTCCTACTTCACCGAGGTCATGACCGGATTCGAGTACACCGCGGCCATCGGCATGATCTACGAGGGCATGGTCGATGAAGGCCTGGCCTGCATCCAGGATATCCGCAACCGGTACGACGGCCGGCGGCGCAATCCCTTCGACGAGGCCGAGTGCGGACATCACTACGCCCGGGCCATGGCCGCCTGGGCCGCCCACCTCGCCCTGACCGGCTTTCATTACTCGGCAGTTACGAAGACCATGACTCTGACCGACCAGCCGGGCCGGTATTTCTGGTCGACCGGATATGCGTGGGGTATGTGCGCGGTGTCGCGGAACGGTGAAGGACTAACGGCCGAACTGAGCGTCCTCCACGGTGCGCTCAGGCTGTCACGGCTGCGACTGGGGGATTCGGGCGAGGCGGCGTTCGATCCGATGCTTGAATTGGCGGCGGGTGAAGAGCAGGCCGTCCTGATCCAGTGTTAGCGGCCTACGGCTCCACCACCATGAAGTTGACGGATTTGGAGACGGAAGCGTCTCCGTAGCGGTCCGTCAGCGTTACGGTGAGCACGTACTCCCCGGCTTCAAGGTCCGTGGTGTCCAGGGTCGTGTATTCCGCCTCTTCCTCCGAACTACCTTCTCCTTCGAAGAACGAGATGACCGTCTGCATGTCTCCGGGACTTCTCGCCCTCCGGTTTCGAAGGGCGGGCATGCCCTTCGGCGTGATCTCGTACAGCGTCTCGTAGGAAGTCCGTCTGCCCTCGTCCATCTTCAGGTTGTACACCTCGTAGTACACGTATACCAGGTGTCCTTGTGGGTACAGTCGCCCCGGATTGGGCACGGCGTTCAGTCCCCTGCGCACGAAGGGACCGGGACCTGTTGCGGGCGTAATCTCAGTGGAAAGCTTGAGATCGCTGATGAGCAGGCCGCCGCCGCTGTAGTCCGAGAAAGACACCGGCTTCTTGTAAACCCCGACACGCTTCGTGGCTTCGTCGCGCATTTCCACGGCGGCCGTGAACACGCCCGATGGCGTCGTCAGATTCGCGGCCAGTGTAAAGGCTGCTCCCTGAAGCTCCCGGTTGCCCGCCTGCCGTTCGGGCCGGTCTATGGGTCCGAATCTGTACGCGCGGGAAAGGGCCGGCGTCTGCAACGAATCGCGCAGGGCGACCAGATTGTTCAGCCAGGTCCGGTCTCCTTTTTCGTCGGTGATGTCGCCGAACTGCCAGACCGGAATGCTGTAGGTGAGATCCACTTCGGTTGATCCGCCTTCGCCACGGAAGGACACCGCGTCGAAGGCAAACTCCAGGAGTTCACCACCGAAGTCATGGGTGTAGACCTCGGGACTGCGGGCGATCAGTTCGGTTGCGCGTTGACGGGGGTGGAACCGGTCCTGTCGGACCATATCACTTGTGAAATTGCTGACGGTCTTGAGCGGATAGTCGAATTTCCCATCCTTCAACATGTCCACGAAGAACAGTTCCAGGTCGTGCGGGACATATACCCAGCTTTCCACCACGTAGCCGGGCTGGGTCTCCATCTCGCTTCGCGCGACGAGCCAGGCCGCTTCCACGCGGTTCACCGACCGTTCCATCATGGGCAGTGGCGACTCGCTGTCATGAAGCTGCAGCCTGTAGCCGGTCAGGAGGTTCTTTTCGCGAATCGCGTCTACGGCCGGGTTTCCGGTAAGCATGTGGGGGATGTCCGGATCTTCATAATGGCGAAACACGAAGCGCCGCCGGTCGTCAGGCGCGCCGTAGCGGATGTACATCTCACCGCGGCGGTCATAGGGTTGCTGCCCCTCGGAGAAATGAACCCTGGCGTACATGACGCGGCGGTAGTGCTCGACCAGGCGTTCGTTCTCTGCCGTAGCCGGGTTCGAGTCCCGCTCGTTCCAGAAGGCGCGCCACAGGGATTCGCGTTCTGGTCCGGTCGCCGACTCCCAGGCCTGCAGTTCCTCTTGCGGTGCGACGTGGCGCAGGTCCCTGTATACCGCCCGTTCATCCGCGTCCAGCATGGCGACATAGTCTTCCAGGGCCTCGTACAGTTGCCCGGACTGTGCTTCGGCTCCAAGGGACAGCACTTCGAATTGCGCCAGCATGGTACGGATTCTGGTCGGCACGTCCTCACCCAGTTGCAATATCAGCCCTCTCAGTTGCTTTACCCCGTAATCGTATCGTTCGGAACGATGATTCACGTCGGCGAAACGCAGCAGTGATTCGTTGTGATCCGGATTGACGCGGTATTGATACATATACGCGGCGATCGCTTTTTCGTGTTCCGGCTCGGGCGGACTGTCATAGCAGCGGCCGAGCTGGAAGTAGGCGTCAGGATGGGAGGGGTTCAGTTCCACGGTTTTCTGGAAAAACCTTCTCCCGTCCTTATCGCTGCCGATCAACCTGCTCGTCCGGACCTGGTCCATGTAGGTCATGCCCAGGTAGTAGAGAATATCCGCGTTATCGGGCTCTGCCTCGAGGGCTTTCCGCAGGGCTTTGCGGGCGTCGAGCCGCCGATTGGACAAGCGCATGAATACCATGGCCATGCCGACGTGACCGGGCGCCCAATTCTTGTCCAGCTGGGTGGCCCGCCTGAACGCTTTCAACGCTTCGTCATCGTTCCCGAGGGCCAACCAGGCCATGCCGAGCCAGGAACGAGCCGGCGCCGATCTTCCCTCGTCACGCACCGCCTGTTGGAGGAGGGGCAGGGCTTCGTCGAATCGACCCTGTTGGTAAAGGGATTTGCCGGTTTCCAGGGGGGATTCCAGGGGGGAAGTGCTTTCAACGGCTGCGGACTGGCCGGCATCGGGCTGTGATGCAGCTTCCAGCGTCATCACACCCGCGGCAATCATCAGCAGTAAGTGACGAGCAATCAATTTCGTACCTCCTTCAGAATGGGTACGAGTGCGCCGTTTGTAATTTAAGTTAACGCAGGACGGACCGAACATCAATAGGGTGATACCCTACTTTACTCAAGTAGGGCATCCTGAAGTCAACAACGATGCCGGGGAGGCGAATTGAATATCCAGGAGAGTAGGACGCTGCCGGGGGATGCTGAGAAGGCGCTCGATTCATTTCGGGCGCCTTTTCTATTTGGGGCCTACGCCGCGGCTTCCTGCACGATGCGCCCGTCGAAGAGACGGATGATCCGGTGGGCGTGGTTGGCCAGCGTCTGGTCGTGGGTCACCATGATGATGGTCGTGCCCGCCTCGTTGAGGCCGCTTAGCAGTTCCATCACCTCGGCGCCGTTGGCCGAGTCCAGGTTACCCGTCGGCTCATCGGCCAGGATCAGCTTCGGATTGCCGATGACCGCCCGCGCCACGGCCACGCGCTGCTGCTGGCCGCCGGAGAGCTGCTGCGGGAAGTGGTTCCGGCGGTGGGGGATCTGCATGTGCTCCATGGCCGCGTCCACCCGCTCCTTGCGTGCCTGCTTGGACGTGCCCAGGTAGATCAGCGGCAGCTCGATGTTCTCGTAGACCGTGAGTTCGTCGATCAGGTTGAAGCTCTGGAAGACGAAGCCGATGTTGGCCTTGCGCAGGTTGGCCCGCTGCCGCTCGGAGTGGCCGGATACTTCCTGGTCCAGGAAATAGTACTCCCCGCCCGAGGGGTTGTCGAGGAGTCCGAGGATGTTGAGCAGAGTGGACTTTCCGCAGCCCGACGGTCCCATGACCGCCACGAACTCGCCCTGGTCCACGGCCATGGTCACGTCGTTCAGCGCCGTCGTCTCCACCTCTTCCGTCGTGTAGAGCTTATTGAGGTTGCTGGTCGTTATCATCATATGCCCCTTTGCGATTCAGATCGGTACTCACCGCTTCTCAATCGTTCATCAACGACTCCACCAGCGGACTCGCGTTTTTCCTCCAAACCTGAAAGGCCACCGTGCCCAGCACGAGTACCAGGGCCGCGGAACCAGCCAGTACGAACTCACCGACGCCCAATGCGGCATTGAACTGGTACATCCCTAGCCAGAAACTCAGCAGCAGATAGGCGGGCGGGCAAGCCAGCAGGACCGCGATCGCCAGGGGCAGCACGAACTGCCTGCCGATCAGCGCCGTCGTGTTGGACGTAGATGCGCCCAGCACCCTTCGGATACCGATTTCCTTCGTTCTCCTGTTGATGTTCAACAGGCTCAGGCTGTAAACGCCCAGCAGGGCGACTGACAGCGTGATAATGGAGATGTAAAACGCTATGTCTCCCAGCAACCGTTCTCTTTGATAGAACCGGCCGATATCGTCTTCCAGGTAGTAGTACTCAAAGGGCAATCCCCCGGAGTATTGCTCCCAGACCGATTTGACGGTCGACAGGGTCTGCGGCAATCCCTCCGGCCGCGTTCTGATCAGGAGAAACCGGATCCTGTCGGGCGCAAGACGCAGAACCACCGGCTCCAGTTCGTATTGCAACGACCGGTAATGGTAATCCTCCATCACGCCGATCACGCGGGCATCGTCAACGGGAATAGCCTCTCCGATCGGATCTTCCCACCCCATTTCCCTTACCAGCGCTTCATTGACGATTACGCCTTCGGTCTCATCCATGGCGTGTGTTCTTGAAAAGTCGCGTCCTTCCGCCAACGCTATGCCCAAGGTGGACAGATAGTCATAATCCACGAGGTACTCGTAGGCCGAAAACTGCTTGCCAGACCTGTCGGTATGACCTATCTGCCCCAACCCTCTCATCGGTCCGAATGAGCTCGACGCCGCCGAGATATGGGTGATCTGGGGGTAGTCGTCCAGCGCCTCTCTCATGGGCCCGAGCATCCCGGAATCGGGCATGCTTACGACAAGCACATTGGTCGCGTCGAAGCCGAGATCCTGGTCGGCGAAGTATTGAAGCTGACGAAGTATGGTAAGCAGGCAGATCATCAGGAAGATCGAAAGCGTGAACTGCATGGTGATAAGCACTCTGCTCAAGATCGTCAATGTTCCGGCCTTTACATGATGCGCCAGGATGGAGGTGGGATCGAGGCGGGACATGTAGAGCGCGGGATAGCTTCCGGATATGAGGACGACCAGACCCGTAAGGCCGATCAGCGCCAGGAGCGTCGAAGCATTGTCGAAGTAATCGATTTTGAGATCTTTGGCGAACAGGCCGTTGAATCCTGGAAGGAGCAGATGGGCTAACGACAAGCCCAGTAGCAGCGCGGCCACACCCACCAGCAACGCCTCCCCCCAGAACTGGCCGATAAGCTGAGCGCGGGTTCCGCCCAGCGTCTTGCGCACGCCGACTTCCTTTCCGCGAAGCGCCGACCTGCCCAGCGTCACGTTGATGAAGTTGATACACGCGATGAACAGAAGGAGGAAGCCGAGCGTTCCCAGCACATACGAAACCACAATATCGCTCTTTGGAAAGAGGTCGAACAGTATCGAAGAATCCAGATAGATGCCGGCCAACGGCTGAAGTCGCATTACGCTGGCATCTATCCCACGAAACCTGGGGAGGTGCTTTTCAACGAAGTCCGGAAACTGGGTCTCCAGGGTCCCGGCGACTTCCGGGCTGGTCAATTCGACTAAGGTAGCAGCAATAGACTGACTCCAGTTCCGATTCCAGTTGCCGTCGGCCCCCGTCAGGATCTTCATTGAAATTAGAAAATCGAACTGAAAAATGGTATTGGCAGGAACGCGAACCACGCCGGCCACCAGGTGTTTCCGGTCGTCCATGGTCAGCCATTTTCCTACGGGGTCAGCGTCTCCGAAGTACTTCTCTGCGGATTTCTCATTCAGTACCACCTGGGATCTGCTTTCGAGGGCGCCTTCGAGATAGCCGGCAACGGCCTGAAAGGTGAGTATTTCGAAAAACCCGGGGTCGGCATAAAAAACCGTTTCTTCGCGGATGGTCACGTTTTCGTAACTCACCAGAACCGGTCCGGTATTGGCATATCGGACGGATCGGACGATGCCCGCATATGCGTCTTCCAACGCCGGCGCGAGGGGAACGGCCGTAATCCCGATCGTCCGATACTCCCCCATGAAGGCCGTTTGGGTGACACGAAAGACGTTGGCGCCATTTTCATGGAAACCGTCATAACTCAGTTCCTGCCGGACGAGCAGGAAGATCAGGATGCACAAGGCCATGGCTACGGACAGTCCGAATATATTGATGATGCTGTGCCCTTTACTCCGCATGATGTTTCGTAGGGCTGTTTTCAAGTAGTTTCCGATCATCGTTCCGCTCCTTCGTTCCGCTCCTTCCAGTTCCATTCAGGTCGCTATCAAAAGGAAAGCCGGTGATCTGCGGTCATTCAGCCGCCCCCGAGCGTACCTGCGATCGTGTCTTCTACCTTCCAAACAATAGGAAGATCAGACCAAATGCCTATAGGGTGAACACCTGATTCGGCGTGGGATTTTCCCTTAAATCTCAAGAAAACCCGGATATGTCGGAAATAACGGGAGGTTAAGCGGGGTGCGGCAGTGCGAGGTGTCGGAACCTGCTCGTACTAAGGAAGATTGATGGTCAGGGAGACTCAGATCTACTTGTCGAGGAAAGTCAGACGGTATTTAAGGGCAATTCGGACGAGGTCCGGCAGATTTCGAGCTTCCAGCTTTTTCGTCAGATTCGTCCGATGTGTTTCGACTGTTTTGGCGCTGATGTTCAGGAGGTGAGCCGTGGCCTGATTTGTATGGCCTTCGGCGATCAATTGCAGAACCTCTCTTTCACGCGATGAAAGTCTATCAACGGGGCTAAGGGTCCGGTCGTCTGTTTCATTCTGCAGGTATCCTGTCAATACGGATCGAGCAACCGAGGGAGACAGATATACTTCGTCTTTGCTGGCAGACCGGATAGCGAGAAGAAGCTCTTCAACTAAAGATCGTTTAAGAAGATATCCTTTCGCACCATTCTTAAGTGCCTGGCGCACCATATCTTCATCGGAATACATGGACAGGATGACGACGCGTGTCCCCACATCCAATGACTGTATTCGGTATGTGGTTTCTATGCCGTTCAATAAGGGCATGGCTATGTCCACCAAGGCTACGTCCGGCCTTTTCCGCTGAATCAATTTCAGTGTTTCCTGGCCATCCGACGCTTCGCCGACGACTTCGATATCATCCGTCGTTTCAAGTAATGATTTGATGCTTTCGCGGAACAGATGATGATCGTCGGCAATGACGACTTTAATCATGTTTCCTCCAGGGGTATTGAAGCGATCAACCGTGTACCGGTACCTGTATCTGAATGGATATCCAGAACGCCCCCAAACGGTTCCAGGCGTTCCTTCATGTCGATTAAACCGATACCCGGGGCAACCTGGTCCTCGGGTGTCGAATCAGGATCGAATCCTCGGCCGTTATCGAGAATCGACAGTTGTATGTTCCGGTCTGTCTGTTTCAATCCCACTTCGACGTGGGTGGCGTGACCATGTTTAGCGCAATTCGCAAGCCCTTCCTGCAAAATACGATACAGGCAGATATCAATTGTGTTGGAGAACCTGGGACAATCCATGCCATTATACACAACCGTGATACGGGTCCGATGAGCGAAGCTCTTGCACAATCCGTCCAGCGCCGCGTTCAATCCGACCGTATCGAGAATCGGCGGGCGCAGATCGTGGGCGATTGTTCGCAGTTTTTCCAGGGTTTCGTCGGTCATCGTTACCACATCTCGAAGTCGTTCCCGCGTATCTTCGGAAACACCGGCCAGATCTCTCTGCGTAAGTTCCAGACTTGTCTTTAATGCCAAAAGATCCTGACCGGTATCGTCATGCAGGTCTCGTGCTATGCGACGGCGTTCGGATTCCTGTGCGTCGACGAGTCGACGTGAAAGCGCCCTCATTCTATCGGCCTGCACCTTCAGCGATGCGCCCATTTCCAGGTTTTCCATTGCCAGTTCCAGCTCCCCAGCCAGGACAAGCAACTGTTCTTTCTCGTCGTTGCTAAACGGTTCTTCCGACCGCTTTGCTCCCAGTGCCAATGCCCCTTTGTAGCCGGACTCGCCACCCAGTAAGATGATCAGCTCGAAGGGCGGTTCGCCGGGTATCCCACTGGAAACGATATCTCCATATTCGATTGGGGATCTATCGGCAGCCGTAGTCTTTAAGAGGTGCTCGACCGTACCGGTGGACTCGATGAAAAAGGATCTGTTGCGGGCTGTGTTTTGCTCGGAACCCTCCTCAACGCCGTACCACGAAAGCGACAGTGGTTTTTCCGAATTTGCTTTGAGATAAATTGCCATACAGGACAGGTCCAGCCCCTCCAGTAGTTCCCGTCCGGTTTTTTCAAGCAGGGAATCCGAATCCTGACACCTCGACAGGGCTCGTCCCAGTTCTAGCAGTCGCTGCCGATTCAGAAGTTCATTTCGTAGGAAGTATCGGTCCATTGCCTGGATGACCGGCGTCTTCACCCAGTTCCACCCTCCCATGAGTATCAAAATGAGCCCTGCGACGGCACTCGCTACAACGAGGTCGGAGGCTCTGACAACGAACTCTTCTGATGAAATCATGTAATAGAGTATGACAAACATCGCAATGCTCAGTATGAGAAACACACCCTGATTGGTGATCAGGTACCTGATGCTCTTTCCGAAGACGAATCTCAGGCCGAACACCCGATGTGCAAGAATCGCGTAGGCAAATGCGAGCGCCAACAGACACTGCATCCCCGCCGGGATAATCCGGTCAATGAACCATACGATCAACGGCAGCATCTGACCGTGGTCGGGAATCAGCCCCCATGAAGCCAGCATTCTGCCGGGTTGTGCGATCAACCAGGACGGTGCGAGTATCAGGGCCAGGAAGAATCCGGCTTCAATAATGTGCAGCCGTGTTCGTTGTTGCCGGCGTGCGACGTAATGTTGTGCGATCAGAAGGCATCCAGCCATCGCCATTAAGACAATAGCCGGAACGGGTGCGGGTACCAGTTGCGCAATGCTGTCAACTACTCCAACCCAATCGTGAGCCCAGTCATAGATCAAACCCAAAAAACTGATGAGCCCCATTACCCCAAAGACAAACATGGGAATGAGGATGAACCAGATCCTCCTTCGGATCCATGATCCGATCTTTGTGGTGGTGGGATAGACGGTTAAAATCAACAGGATCAGGATGGACTGCAGATAACCTGCCGCAAATACAACGCCCAGACTAAGTGGGATCGTCCAGGCCGGCCATGCGGCAATCAGATAGAAGACAGCCGGCGATACCATAGCCATCGTGAGGACAAGCAACGCGCACTGGAATGCCACCGTATTCTTCATGCCGTGGTATCCCAACCAGGTGCCAAAGCCCAGAAGGACAATCGAGAAGATCAGGAACGGGCCACGCTGAAGCCAACTCATTAGCTCGCTGCTGATCACTATATCTTGTTGATCACTCCCGCGGGTGTCACGTGCGTAGTCATTCGGCTCGAGTGTGAGGAATGCCTCGTGTACCTGGTTATCGCGAACCCATGTGAGATTGAGGCGGTCTCCGGGTCTGTTCTCCGAGTGCGCCTGAAAGTAGGATGAAGGATTCGACTCCAGGTCCATGCTGTCGATGGACAAAAGTCTATCGCCTGCCCGCAGGCCCGCCTGGTCGGCCGGGCTGTCGGGCGTAACGCGTTCAACGATAAAACCTCCTGCCCACTTTATGAACATGAGTTGTAACCAGGTGCCTTCGTGAAGACGGCTGACCGCACCTCTCGACGATCCTCCCGTAGGAATCGTCTCACTTCCCCAAAGCTGGATACCGGACGACCAGCGGTCGATCTTGGCCAGTCGAATCGTCGACCAGGTAACCATGCCGATGTGTAAACACAACAACATGATCAGCGTACTCAGTATCAGATAACGGTAGATAAGCGATTTCAAACAAAGCCATCCCGAGATATGATCTCTGAATAAAACCGGTCAGGTGATCGTCAGTCGAAATAAAGGATATAAATGTATACCGGGCAGGGTGGGGTTTTACCAAAAAAGTGCCGCTGAATCGCAGGCGTCAAGGAGAGTTCCGTCCATGCGAGTTCAAGAAAACCGGTGGGTCTTGCAGACACAGTCACAGGCCGAACCGTCACAGTTCAGTCCTCACGCTGGTTCGGGATCCCTGTTCGGGCGAGTTGTCAATGGGGTGCCGACCCGGCCAATCACGATTCGGTTCGCGTCCGCAGTGCCGCCAGCAGGCCCGGCACCCCGAAGAACAGCAGGCTGAGGGTCGAGGGGTTCATGTCGATGGATCCGCGCTTGCGGGGATCTTCGCTCCAGTCCTGCGCGTCGATGAGCTGTTCCAGGATCTTCAGGCCGGTCTCCAGGTAGCGGTGGTCGCCCGTCATGCGATGGGCATAGCCCAGGTGCCGGCAGAGGATGCCGCCGTAATGTTCCTTGAGCGGCCGGTCGGACGCGAAAGTGTCCGGAAAGCCGCAGAACCAGTCCACAGCCCGGCGGTAAGTCTCGGCAACGTCCTCCCTGCCGGTCATCCGGTGCATCAACTCCAGGCCGATCATCAGGTAATGGGCCTGGTAACCCTTCTGTTCCTCGTAGGGCAGGTCGCGGATCATGCGGGAGAACGGGCCGCCGAGCCCCCTGAACTCGTCGTCGGTAAAGGGGTCGGCCGTCCCTGTTTCAACGGCCAGCGTCGTGCCTTCCGTGGCCATGCCGTAGGGTAGTTGTTTCGGCAGCCGGTCTGGTGTCGCGACCTGGAATCGCTTGTGCCAGCTCCCGTCCTCGTTCTGGCCCCGGGCGACGATGGCGTACACATCCTCGGCGCGACGCAGGAAGCGGTCCTCGCCGGTCGCTTCGTATACGTGAAGCAGTCCGCGCAACACATTGGCGATGGACCGCAGGCTGAAGCTGAAGGCCGGGTCTTCGGTCCACCGGTAACGCAGGAAGAACGCGCCGGCCTCGCGCAGGACTTCAAGGGTCCTGCCGTCTCCGGTCAGATAGTAGTGGTCGATCCAGTTGTCGACGAAGGTATGGGAAGCGCAAGGCTCATCACCGAAATGATCGACGCCGTGGCGGTAGCAGCCGCCGACCATGTACGGCCGGAAGGGATGCCAGTGGCACGTATCCACGTCCATCGAATGGCGGGTCATGGCTTCGGCCAGCGCGAAGTAACGCGGATCAGCCGTGCGCTGGTACTGGATCCAGACCGCATGACGGGGGTCCCACTCGCTGTTGCACCAGCCCCAGCGGCCCTGGTGCTTCCAGTCGTCCTCGGCCTCGTCCCACGTGGCCCGGACATCGCCGTAGTCCAGGTAACCGTACCAGCGTCCGAGTCGGACGTTGCGCGCCAGCCAGTCCGCGAAACCCGTCAGCATGCGATCCGCGGCACGGAACATCTCCGCCGGTATCCCCTGCCTGCCGGCGTCAACCAAAGTGGAAGCTGCGAAGCCTCCCGCGGCCCCGCATCGGTCCATCCACTCGGGCGAGACCGATACGTGGGGCTGCGACAGGGCGCATCGAAGCGTTACGACCGCCACCTCGCGGCGATCTTCCTCGAAGTACAGGACGTAGCTCTCGGTGGTTTTCGCGATACCGGTCCCGTCGGCGTACACCCCCTCTCCCTCGTGCCAGGCGACTTCTTCGGCGTACCGTGCCAGGGAAAGGCGGCCACCGTCCGGGTCGTGGCGCGCGTACACGGTCAACCGTCCGTCACCGGTCAATTCGATGGCGCGTGGGTATTCCTCGGCCAGGTGCAGGCATGCGACGCCGACGCCGGACTTCCCGTCACTGAGTGTCGCCCACCCTTCGCACGCTTCATCTTCGGCGATGATGCTTTCGATCCCCGGCCGTCCGTGCATCACCTGCACCTGGCTGTCCTTCTTCTGCGCGACGCGCAGACGCTCACCCTGATCCAGCGTTCCCGTAACGATCCCGTTCAGTCCAAAGTCGTAGCCCGGGCTGTATCCCGTGAACGGGGTGGGGACGTCCAGGGCGAGGTCTTCGATTTCCACTTCACGCGGATTGCAGGTGATGACGTGGGTCTGGAGTATCCGCAGAAACGCCTGCCCGGCATAGGCGTGGATCCGGGTTATACACCGTACCGGCCGGTAGCCGCCGTAATGATGCATGGGGATGTCGGCTTCCAGCGCGCTCTCCAGCCGGATCACGGTGCGCAGCGGACCCCGTTCCTCGACGGCTACTGAATAGGAGTCACCGGCCAGCGATGCCCTGCACAGGCCGCCCGGACCGTACAGCCGGCGTTTCAGTTCCCCGTCGGAAGCGCCCTCACTGATCCGTGCCCAGGCATCGCCTGCCCGGTCCCGGCCGCATTCCGCATGGACCGGCTCGCTGTGCTGCGCATCGCCTAGTTGCGTATCGCCGCTCCGCGCATCGCCGCTCCGCGCATCGCCGCGCTGCGTATCGCCGAGCGCGACGGCATGGTAGAGGCCGTATCGATGGCGGTCGACCCTGAATCGCAGGACGCCCGTGTCCACGTGGAGATCGTTTTCGGTTTCTTCGACGCGTACTGAAGGATATGTGTTGGGATTGCCAGTAGTGGTTTGCCTGGTTGCCGAAGCTTCATCGCCCGTATCATCCGTAAGTTGATAGGTCGCCCTCCCGGTTGAGCCGGCACTCGCCTGGAAATCAACGAGCACCCACTTCACCGATCCGTCCGCCCAGCGACCGAGTACCCGGAACTGGACCGGGACGCGATCGCCATCGGGATTCACGACGGCCAGACCTTCCGTCCCGCGCAGCATGCCCTCGGGAATGGGCACACCTCGCGTAACCGGCCATTGCGCCGGGTGACGTTCCGGGTCATGGGAATACGTAAGGGGAATCGATATCATGCCGTTTGTGGGCATCGCTTGATCAAGACCTGCCTCATCCCTATATTCTGGCGCACCGAGACGCACCGAGACGCACCGAGACGCACTGAATACGGGAAGCCGTCGCGGTCAGTAAACCGGGTTACACTCGAATATAATCCAAGGAGAACGCCATGTCAGGCCCCGTCAAGTTGAAGTCCGTTGCCATATCCGGGAAGGCGCCCGGCCCGAAACTCCTCATACTCGGGGGCATACACGGCGACGAATTCGAATCCATGTGGGCCATACGGCGGCTGAGGGAGGCCCTGGATCCCGGTGAACTCCGCGGCACGGTCTCCCTGGTCCCCGTCGTCAACGAGGCGGCCTACTGGCGCGGCCAGCGTACCGCGGAGGACGGCCTGGACCTGGCCCGGACCTGCCCCGGCCGGGAAGACGGCACCATCACCGAACGGATCGCACACGCGGTCAGCGCGATGATCCGCGAGTCCGACTTCCTTATCGACCTGCACAGCGGCGGGCTGATCTCGAGGTTCTACCCGACGGTGGGTTACATGCTGCACGCGGACGCCGACGTCCTGGCGCGGCAGCGGGAGATGGCCCGGGCTTTCAACATGCCGGTCGTCTGGGGCACCTACGCGGGTCACGACGGCCGTACGCTCTCCATCGCCCGGGACGCCGGCATTCCCGCGATTTACTCGGAATGGATGGGTGCGGGCGACTGCGACCCCGAGGGCGTCGACGGTTATTACGAGGGTTGCCTGAACGTCATGGGTGTGCTGGGCATGATCGAACGCGACCAGCCGCCGTCGATCTTACAGCACACGGTAGAAGACGACCGGGAAGGCGCGGGACACATACAGCTGAACTACCCGGCGCCCTTTTCAGGCTTCTTCGAACCCTGGGTCGAACTGATGGACCGCATCGAACCCGGTGATGGATTCGGGGTGGTAACCGACCTGCTCGGGGACCGGCGGGAAGAGATCGTATCCACGCAATCCGGCCACGTGCTGGTCCTGCGCACCTTCAACCGCGTCCACGAGGGTGAGACGATCGCGGCGGTGCTGGAGGTCTGAGCGATCAGATCGGGCGTTCTTTCCTTCCAACGGCGATTACGAGGAAGATTGAGTCAGACAGTCATCAATAACTCAGCAAGGTTGCCTCCTATGGTCGGGGGAGGCAATTCCTTGTTCTCTTGCTGTGCGATCTCAAGCCATTCGTCGACGATTTGGCAAAGTTGGCGGTAAACTTCGGTCTCTTCGTCGCCGTGACAACAGGGACCGATGATTCTCGGGCAATAGCCGATGAAACACTCATCCTCATTCGACCACTCGACGATTTTGATGTAGCGTGCGCTCTTAGTTATTTGAGCGACTCCCGGGTTGTGCCAACTTCAAACCATCCCGGGCAATTGGAGGTCTTGTTTGATCTGAAAAGCCAGAATGTCTCAGACTGCGACAAAGTGTTCGTCCACAAGAATCGGCCGTTTTTTACCAGGGATCTTGAGAAAATCCTACCGCGGCTTATAGCGTTCAACCCTGATCTGGTCTTCGTTCTTGCGGGCCTGTGCCAGATTGAAGTTGGCCTGTCGACGAAGCCAGAATTCGGCATTCGACCATCCTGCCTTTTCCAGGCGAATGGCCATCTCGGCTGTTACAGCTGAATGGCCATTCAACAGCCGTGAAAGCGTGTGACGTGAGACATCCAGAATTCGTGCCGCCTCGGTGATGTTCAGGCCAAATGGGTCCAGGCAGTTCTGTCTGATGCTGTGACCAGGATGCGACGGATTATTCATGGCCATATGGCCTGCCCCCTTTCTAGTGGTAGTCGACCAGATCGACATCGTAGACGTTCTCCTTTTCAAATCGAAAAATGATCCTCCAGTTTGCAGAAACAGATACATTCCAGAAATCCTTCAAACTGCCCTTCAGTGGATGTAGTCGATAACCTGGTAGATCGAGATCGGATGGTTTGTTGGCAGCATCAAGGTCAGACAGAATGTGTGTAATCTTTCTCACAAGGTCGGTTCGGATTCCTCTTGCAGATCCGTAATCATATAACCGTTTGAGACCACGATTTCGAAACGATATAATCACTGGAAACGTAGTGGAGTTAGATGTACTGTGTCAATGCCAAACCTAACAGAATGAACAGACCCGTCGATATCCGTGTTCCTTGACGCAGCAGTTATCTACGCCTTATCCTGTAACGGTCGAAGTTCGCTCCTGAAACCTCGTCTATTTTCCGGCGGAGTTTCCTTGCAGCTATCTTTAGTTATCTTTCCCTGAAGCGGTTGTCGTGACACAGAATCCTCCCCATGATCCGTGACTCCTACTGGCTGGACATGCCCTACACACCCTCCGATCCCCTGTCCGGAGACCTGGACGTGGACGTCGTCGTGATCGGCGGCGGCGTGACGGGGATAACCGGCGCCCTTTTCCTGGCGGAGGGCGGTGCGCGCGTGGCGGTACTGGAGCGGCGCGAGATCGCCTCGGGCGCGACGGGTCGCAACGGGGGGTTCATGCTGGCCGGTACCCACGAGTACTACGCCGAGGCCGTGGAGGAACTGACGGACCTGTACGGCCCGGACGGCAGGAGGCTGGCCCGGGAGTCGTGGACGATCGCCCTCGAGAACCACGATCTCATGGCCGGTCTCATGAAGAAGTACGCCATACATTGCGACTACTACCGGCACGGCAGCTACGTGATCGCGATGAAGCGGCCGGACCGCGGTTCTCACAAGAATCCGCTGGAACGCATCGTCCAGTCGTACAACCTTCTCCAGGAGGATGGGTTCGAGGTGGCCTACCTGGACGAGGAGGAACTCTACGAGATCAAGCGTAGTCCGCTCCTGGCGGGCGCCTTGCGGAACAAGTTCGACGGCGAACTTCACCCGGTCAAATACGTGCGTGGTCTAGCGGCCGCCACGCGGGGGCTGGGTGTCCAGTTCTTCGAAAACACGGCGGTCACCGGGGTCGAGCGGAAAGACCGCGGGCTGCTCGTCCAGACGCCCGGTGGAAGGATCCGGACACAGCAGGTGCTCCTCGGGATGAACGCGTATACGCCGCAACTCGATGCTCGGTACGAGCGGCGCATCATCCCTCACCGGGGGCAGGTCTTCACGACGGAACCCGTTTCCGAGCGGCTGTTCAACGGCGTCTTCTACGCCAACGATGGCTGGGAATTCTGGCGGCAGCTGCACGACGGGCCCGGGGAGGGCGGCAGACTGCTGTTCGGCGGGGGCCGGAATCACCACATCCGCGCCGAGCGGGGATTCCACTTCCTGAGGCGCCGTAGCCGGCCGGGCCGCCCGGTCCGGACGTACCGGGGGTACAAGGAGCGTCCCACGCGGGCGGTGCAGCGGACGAACGACCGGGCGTTCAATGGTGCCTTCCCTTACCTGGCCACCCTCGGCCGCTCCCACCGCTGGGGCGGCGTCATGGGCTTCTCCTACGACAGCAGCCCCTTCGTCGGCGAGACGGAAACGCCGGGCGTCCACATCGTCGCCGGATTCACGGGCCGGGGCAACGCCTATGCCACGGTGGCGGCGCGCATGCTCAGCGACCGGCTGCTGGGCAGGCCCCCCACCCTGGAACGCCAGTTCGAGACGGTGAAGCGGGTTTTCGATCCATTGCGGGGAGGGATCGACGCGGAAAACCGGCGCCGGTAAGCCCCGGCCGGGCACCAGCGTAAGCCCCGGCCGGGCACCAGCGTATGCCCGCCTACGCGAACTGGTGAAAATGCCGGGTCATGCGCCGTTCCACCTGTCTGAGCAGGATGGAGAGGGACAGGCAGAGCAGGAAGTACACGAAGGCCACCAGCAGCCATACCTCAAAGAGCAGCCCGCTCGAATTGGCGATTTCCGAGCCGACGAAGGTCAGTTCCTGGACGGAGATGAGGGAGACGATGGACGAATCCTTCACCAGGGAGATGTACTGGCCCGTCAGCGGCGGCGCGATGCGGGCCAGTGCCTGGGGAAAGATGACGTACCGGTAGCGGTCCAGGACCGGAATGCCCAGGCTTTCCCCGGCCTCCCACTGGCCGCGGGGTATGGCGGCCAGGCCGGCGCGGACGACTTCGGCGATGTACGCGGCGCTGATGAAAGATATGCACAGCACGCCGGAGACCAGGTTCTCCCAGAGGGCCGGGGGGCCGAAGAGGAAGCGCTGCCATCCCGAAGCTTCCTCCGCGGGCCGGTTGAACAGGGCATCCAGGCCCAGGAGGGGCATCAGCTGGCTGCTGATGAAGAAGTAGAAGATGAAGATGAACACCAGGGGCGGGATGTTGCGCAGGATCTGGATGTAGGTCCCGCAGAACATGCGCAGTGTGCGTCCCCCGGCGTACCTGCCCACACCGATCAGCACACCCAGCATGCTGGCCAGCACCGCCCCCCACAGGCTGAGCCGCAGGGTCGCGTAGATCCCCGTCAGGAAAAAGGGCGTTTCGCCGGCGTCGCCGGCGGCAAAGACGGTCGAAAGCGCCTGGGGCCAGTCCCAGCGGTACGCCACGCCGATGGCCGAACGGTACCACATCCAGCCGGCCGCCGCGACCAATCCTACCAGCAGTATCCCGTCCAGCCGGGTGGGCCGGAACCGGCCCGTCCTTTGACGGATCGTCGACATCAGGCACCCGCCCTTCGCCGTTCGGCCATGGCCGCCGCGGTGGAAAGGGCCAGGGTCACGGCCAGGTAGATCGCGGCCACGGTCAGCCAGATCTCGAAAGTCAGGAAGGTGTCCGCGATGAGGTTCCGGCCCTGCGTGGTGAGGTCGAAGATGGCGATGACGCTGACGATCGAGGAATTCTTCACGAGCGATACCGCCTCGTTGGTGAGCGGGGGCAGCATGTTCCGGAGCACCTGCGGCAGGATGACGTACCGGTAGTTGTCGAGGCGCTTCAGGCCCAGGCTCTCCCCCGCCTCGACCTGCCCCCGGGGGATGGCCCGCAGGCCGGCCCGGAAGATCTCCGACGTATAGGCGCCCTGAAACGCGGCGAGACACGCGATCGCCGTCGTGGTCTGTCCCCAGCCGAGGATCGGGCCGAGAACGAAGTACATCACGTAGAGCTGGATCAACAGGGGGGTGTTGCGGATCAGTTCCAGGTACCCGCGGGCGAGTCCGCGCCCGACCATGGAGGAAGACAGCCGCAGGAGCGCGGTCGCGAGCCCGATGACGAGGGTCAGGAATAGGCTGAGGACGGATATTTCGAGGGTGACGAAGAGGCCCTGGATCAGCGGGCCGGCGGCCCAGGCGCCGTTTTCGGACGTGAACAGGAAGTCGTCCACCCGGTACCACTGCCACCGGTAGTTGATGTTCTCGGCGCCGCGCATGACCGCGAAGACGAGGATGCCGGCGATGGCCGCCGGCTGGATCCAGTTCGACAGCGCACGCCTGACCCAAGGCCTGCGGAAAAGCCCGATCACGCCGAAGCCTCGTAGTGGAGGATCTGGTTGAGGAAGGCCCGGGTCCGTTCTTCCCTGGGCGCGTCGAAGAAGGCGTCCGGCGCGGCGCTCTCGACGATCTCGCCGTGGTCCATGAAGACGACCCGGTCGGAAACCTTGCGGGCGAAACCCATTTCGTGGGTCACGCAGACCATGGTGATGCCGCTGTCCGTGAGTTCGAAGATCACGTCGAGGACCTCACGGATCATTTCCGGGTCGAGCGACGACGTGGGTTCGTCGAAGAGCAGGATATCGGGCCGCATGCACAGCGCCCGGGCGATCGCCACGCGTTGCTGCTGCCCGCCGGAGAGCTGGTCGGGGTACTTTTCGGCCTGGTCCCCGATGTGCACGCGCTCAAGATAGGACAGGGCGGTTTCTTCCGCCTTCTCCTTATCCATCCCGAGATTGCGCATGGGGGCGAGGGCCAGGTTCCGCAGGACGGTCATGTGGGGGAACAGGTTGAAGCTCTGGAACACCATGCCGATCTTCCCGCGCAGTTCGCGGGGAAGCCGCTCGCCCGGTCCCAGCGGGACGCCGTGGACCCGGACCACGCCCCGGTCGTGGGTTTCCAGCCGGTTGATGCAGCGGATCAGCGTGGACTTGCCCGAACCGGACGGACCACAGACGACGACGCACTCGCCTTCGCCGATGCTCAGGTCCACGTCCCGGAGCACCTGGAACGTCCCGAACCACTTGCTTACGTCTTCAAACGCGATAATGGATGGGGTATCGTCAGACACGGATCAGGTGCCCTCGATCATCGCCTTCATCCTGGCCGCGACCCAGTCGACCGCCACGTCGATCATACCCTGTCCCTTCACGGCGTCGGCGAGTTTGGCCTCGTGGTGGAATTCCCGGTCCTGGGCCGCCCGGTCGGCCTGGGAAATGGTCAGCCTGGCCGCGTCGTAGTCGACGCCTTCCCAGTGTACGTGCCGGGGGAAGGCCGCGTAGGCGAAGGAGGTCTCGAACTCGCTGGCGTGGCCGGGACAGTTGTTGGAGTCCATGTACTTTTGGACGATTTCCGGGGTATAGGCTTCCCAGTAGCTGCAGAAGGCGAAATCGACGCCCAGGCGGGAACGGATGTCCTCCAGCGCGGCGTTGACGGGACCGGCGTTCCCGGCGTGGCCGTTGACGGCCAGGATATGGTTGATCCCGCCCCTCTTCATGCTGTCGGCCACGTCGTAGAGGAGTTCCGTGAAGATCTCGGGCCGGGTCGTCAGCGTACCCTTGTGGTCCATCCAGTGCTCCGACACGCCGATGGCCAGCGGCGTAGTGACCACGACCTCGGGATAGAGTGACTGCGCGGCGCGTTCGGACACGTGGACGGCGCTGGCGGTGTCGTGGGACATCTCCAGGTGCTCGTTGTGCTGTTCCGTACTGCCCGTGGGAATGATCGCTCCCTTGAGGTTGCCGTCGTAGATCCCCTCTCGGAACTGCCTGCGGGTCATTTTCCAGAGCTGTACGGGCCGGTCATGGGGTAGGGCGTCGGACATGGAAGACTCCTGACTGGTTAGATATTGGCCGCGGCGGGTCTCGCCGGTTGATCGGCGCGGACGCGGTCTTTCTCGTTTACGCGTAATCCTCCCGGGGCGGGCTGAATATATCCAGGGCGACGGATCGGGTCATGACCTCGGTCACGCCGTGCTGGACCCCGCCGGGAATCACGTACTTGTCGCCCGTCCGAATGGTCCGGCTTTCCCCGCCGATGACCATGACGAATTCACCTTCCAGCACCACGCCCAGCTGTTCGTGAGGATGGTCGTGCATGGGCACCTGCGATCCCGGCGTGAGCGTAACGAAGGACATCTGGGCCCGGTCGCCTCCGGCCACGGCGATGCTCACGCCCGGGGCGATGGACTTTTGGGACATGTTTTCTTCTTCGACGAAATACATATGCTCCTCCGGCTATGGGCGGGATGCCCGGTGAAAACGGTCGTGCACGAACCGGTCGGATCGGGCCGTCCCGGCTAGGCTGTCCCGGCGTCGGCGTATACGGCACTCGCCGCCGCCACACCGCTCCCGGCGACTGCGTGGCCTTCCGCGCGCAGAGCCTGTTCGAGGGCGCCCAGGCACAGGATGACGTGATCGCGCTGGGAGGACTGGCCCATGAGCCCCACGCGCCAGGCCTTGCCCTTCAACGCGCCGAGGCCGCCGCCGAGTTCGAGACCGTAATCCTTCAGCAGCCGGCTCCGTACGGCGGCCTCGTCGATCCCGTCCGGGGCCAGGACGGGGTTGATGGTCGGGGCGCGGTGCGGCGGGTCGACGAAGAACGCGAGCCCCATGGCGTCGATCCCCGCCCTGAACGCTTCGTAGTTCGCGGCATGCCGCCGATGGCCGTTCGCCAGCCCTTCCTCGTGGATGATCACGAGGGCTTCCCGCAAGGCGTAGAACAGGTTCACCGGCGCGGTATGGTGATAGGTCCGGTCGCCGTCCCAGTACGCGTTGATCAGGGAGAGATCCATATACCAGTTGTCGACCGGTGTTTTGCGTGCGGCGATGGCCTCGACCGCGCGATCGTTGAGCGTAAGGGGCGCCAGGCCCGGCGGGGCGCTCAGGCATTTCTGGCTGCCGGTATAGCAGACGTCGATGCCCCAGGCGTCGACCTCGACCGGCGTCCCGCCCAGGGAGGCCACGGTGTCGACGAGGACGAGGGCGCCGTGCTCGTGGATGACGGGGATGATCTCCTCGAGGGGTTGCAGCACGCCCGTGGACGTCTCCGCGTGCACGAGGCCCACGACCCTGGGACGGCATCCATCCAGCGCCTGGCGGACCTGTTCCGGCGTGAACGGCCGCCCCGGTTCGCCTTCGAGACGTATCAACCTCCCGCCGTGGCGCTCGGCCATCTGGGCCATGCGGTCTCCGAAGACGCCGCCTACGCAGATGAGTACCTCGTCACCCGGCTCCACGAGATTGCATATGCAGGTCTCCATGCCGGCGGAACCCGTGGCGGAGATGGCCAGCGTCATGGCGTTTTCGGTCTGGAACACGTACCGCAGCAATGCCTTGGTGTCGTCCATGACTCCGATGAAATACGGGTCCAGGTGTCCGGTCAGCGGAGCCCCCATGGCCTGGTAGACCCTGGGATGCATGTCGCTCGGTCCGGGCCCCATGAGGACGCGCCGGCCGGGGTCCAGGGGGGCGAATGTATCATGCTGCGGGGGCATGCGGTGTTGTTCCCTTCGGTCAGCGTGTCTGAATCAAGGTCTCGGCCGTCCAGGCATCGACAAAACCCCTGGTTCTCAGCCAGTCGCGCAAGATGTCGGCATCGGCCTTTTCCTTGAAGTCGCCCACGCGCACCTTGAAGCTGTTGGATTCCTCTTCCACGTAGATTCGATACGACCATTCCGCCAGCGTTCGCTCCACCTGCTGCAACGCGGCTTCGGCCGCTTCTCGCCTCGTAAACGAATAAAGCTGGACTCTGTATCCCGGGGTGGGTTCTGCAACCGTGGCGGGGACGGGGGGTTCAGATGCCGGTTCGGCCGGATCACCGATCAACGACTCATCGGACCGTGACGCGTCGTCAGCCGGCGCCGGAGCTTCGGGCGCCGGAGCTTCGGGTTGAGGCGCTTTCGGCGCCGCGGCGGGTGCCCGCTTCCCGAGCAGCCACGTGCAACCCGCCAGATTCATGGCGAACAGAAGACACAGCACCATCATCGCAACCCGGAACGGCGTTTTTAACGGATAACCATATCGCATGATCGGCACCCATATTGGCAACGGTGCCAGGCGGAAGACATGGGTCAGGACAGCGGTAACAAAAGAGGATTCCGAAAAATCCCGGAATCCTCTTCATAACCACTTGCATTTCTCTTCGGCCGACCACCGTCAGGAACCATCCCCGGAACCTACATGCCTGCTCCCGAGGTGATCAGTTCCATCTTCTTCTTCTGGAGTTCGTCTCCCTTGGTAAACAACTCCATCTTCCTGGCATCGTCCGTTTCGATACTGGCCAGTCCGACGTAGGTATCGCCGAGTATATCGTGGCCTTCGATACTGTTCGGCTCTAAAGCCAGCAGCTTGTTCATGCTCTCGACAGCGCCATTGAACGCCGCCGAGGCCGCTTCCACGTTTCCGGCATCCCTGTCGGACAGACCCTTGTTGTAGTAGTAAGTTCCCAGGTATCGCAGCAGATCCTGGTCCTCCGGGAGGGCGGCGTGTCCCTTTTCCAACGCTTCGATCGCCATACCCAGGTTATCCCTGGAGGCCTGGATGGAACTGAGGTCGCGGTACAGCACCTTTTCAGCCGGAAACGCTTCGATCGCCCGCTCGTACGTGGTGATCACGCCGGCCGTGTCGGCGACTTCGGAGTACGCCTGGCGCATGATGAGGTAGGTGTTGAGATCGACCTCTTCCGACAGTTCGATGATCCTGTCGCAGGCCATGATCGCCTTGTCCCAGGCCTGGGTGTAGTAGTACACGTTGACCAGGCCGTCCCAGGCTTCGAATCTGTCCGGATCCGCTTCGATGAGCGTCTCGAGGGCCATCCTGGAATTTTCATAATCTTCCGAGTTCAGGGCGGCGTAACCCCAGTACAGGTACCCCTGCTGCTTGGCGGCTTCCAATTCGTCCGCCTCCCTGGCCTCGTTCTTCTTGCCGATGGAGCGCAGTATGTCCTGGAGCAACGAGGTCGCGTTGACGGAGCGGTCGTAGAATTGGGCGGCGTCCGCGTACTTCTCTTGTTCATAGCTTTGCTGGCCCCTCTGGTAGTTCTGACGGATCATGGAGCCCAGGGTGTTCCTGAACTGTTCCTTGTCCTTCTTGTCCAGGTCATTGAAGGTAACCGCTTCCCAGTTCTGGAACATCAGGTCGAAGTTGCCCTTGCGGTAATGAATGAGCCCGAGGAGATAGTGGGCGTCGTTGTTGCCCGGGTCCTTCTCCAGGGCGGTCTCGAGCAGCGCCATGGCCTTGTCGGTCTGAGGCGGGATTTCGCGGATGTAGATCTTCGCGGAACGAAGCTCGATTTTCTGCGCGTCTGCGGCGACCGGTATCAACAGGGCGAAGCCGAGGGCAAACAATACGCAGACGGCAACCTTTCTTAAAAACATTACGGACTCCTTTCGACAGGTACGCCGATGACACTTATTCGCGGCCTGCCATGGGTTTGCATCTTCATGATCGCGTCCGGTGAATCCGATGTTGACAGTCTTCTGAAACTAAGTGATACGCACCGGTCCGTCAAGGTGATTCGGGCGTGTCGCGCCGGTAACTGACCCGGCCGCCGGCGATGGTCATGGTAACGCACCCTTCCAGCGTGCGGCCGGTGAAAGGCGAGTTTACGGATCTTGACCTGAAGGACGCGGGATCCACGGTCCAGGTTCCGTCCGGATCGAAGAGCAGGAGGTCGGCAGGACCGCCGGCAGCCAGGCTGCCACCTTCTATCCCCAGAATGCCCGCAGGGGATGCGGACAGGACCTTTACGGCGTCGCCCAGGGATAGCAGGCCGGGCCTGACCAGCTCGGTATACACGACGGCCAGCATGGTTTCGAGACCCGTTGCGCCGGGCAGCGCTTCCTGGAACTCCGTGTTCTTCTCGTCCACGGACCGCGGCGTGTGATCCGAAGCGACGGCGTCGATCGTTCCGTCCGCCAGGCCCGCGCAAAGCGCCTCCACGTCGGCTTTGCTGCGCAGGGGCGGATTGGTCTTCAGGTGCGTATCGTAGGTTGAAAGGGATTCGTCGGTCAACACCAGGTGGTGGGGACTGGCATCGGCGGTTACCCGCACGCCCCGCTGCTTCGCCGACCGGATGAGATCCACCGTCACGGCCGTGCTGGCGTGGGTGACGTGGATCCGTCCGCCCGTCCACTCGGCCAGCATGAGGTCCCGGGCGGCGACGGTTTCTTCCGCGATGGAGGGTATGCCCTTCAGGCCCAACCGGGTGGCGTGGCTTCCTTCGTGCATGTGTCCGCCGGCAGAGAGCGACGGGTCTTCGCAGTGCACGAAAATGGGCAGGTCGAACATCCGGCTGTATTCGAGGGCCCGGCGCAGGATGGCCGGATTCCGGATGGACCGGCCGGCATCGGACAGCGCCACGGCACCGGCCTCGGCCAGTTCGCCGGCCTCGGTCAGACGTTCGCCCCGGCGTCCCGCGGTGACTGCGGCGATGGGGTGGATCTTCGCCGCCGCGCCGGTCGCCCTTTCCCGTACAAATTCCACCGTGGGCGCGTCGTCGATGACCGGGTCGGTGTCCGGCATGCACGCCACGGCGGTGACACCGCCCGCGGCGGCGGCGAGTGCGCCACTCTCCAGGGTCTCCCTGTACTCGAATCCGGGTTCGCAGAGATGGGCGTGCAGATCGACCAGGCCCGGCAGGACGAACAGACCGGCCGCATCGATGACCGCGGCGCCTTTCGCCTCGTCGTCCGTCGGCCGGTCGACAATTCTGCCGTCGCGCATCCAGAGATCTCCTTGCTCGTCGCGACCGGAAGCGGGGTCGACGATGTGTCCGTTGCGGACCACCGCAAGCCCGGCGACTCCAGTTGCGCCGCCGATAGTATCCGGTCCGTCAGGCCGCATCGCGCTCACCTCCGCCGTTGAGGAGATAGAGGACCGCCATGCGCACCGCGACGCCGTTGGTCACCTGGTCCAGAATGACCGATCTCCCGCTGTCCGCCACGCGGCTGTCGAGTTCCACGCCGCGGTTGATGGGGCCGGGGTGCATGACGATGGCTTCGGGTTTGGCGAGTTCCAGCCGTTCGGGGTCGATGCCGAACAGGCGCGTGTACTCGCGCTGGGACGGGAAGAAGGCTTCCTGTTGCCGTTCGAGCTGTATCCGCAGGGCGTAGATTACGTC
The DNA here is from genome assembly GCA_009835325.1 of Gemmatimonadota bacterium. Taxonomy (NCBI): domain Bacteria; kingdom Pseudomonadati; phylum Gemmatimonadota; species Gemmatimonadota bacterium. The sequence goes on from VXWP01000087.1 coordinate 42,629, forward strand.
GGCGTCGCGGAGGGCGTCGCCGATCCGGTAGCTGACCTCCACGCCCATCTCCTCGATGTCGACGGGAATCAGCGTGGGCGGCCCGCATACGACCACGTCGGCGCCCATTTTCCGGAGTCCCCAGATATTGGAGCGCGCCACCCGGCTGTGGGCGATATCGCCGATAAGCGCCACCTTCAGGCCCTCCAGCCGGCCCAGGGCGTCCCGCATGGTCAGGAGGTCCAGCAACCCCTGCGTGGGATGTTCGTGGGCGCCGTCGCCCGCGTTGATGACGACCGCGCTCGACAGGCACTGCGAGAGGAAGAGGGGCGCGCCGGCGGCGGCATGGCGCACCACCACGCAGTCCACCTGCATGGCTTCGATGTTCCGCGCCGTGTCGCTCAGGGATTCTCCCTTGGACACGCTGCTGCCGGTGGACGCGAAGTTCAGGGTGTCTGCGGAGAGTTGCTTCTCGGCGAGTTCGAAGGAAAGCCGCGTGCGGGTGCTCGATTCGAAGAAGAGGTTTACGACGTTCTTCCCGCGGAGGGCGGGGACCTTGCGGATGGGCCGCCGGATCACTTCCTTGAAGGAGTCCGCCGTATCCAGGATCAGTCCGATCTCCTCGCGGGCGTAGTCCTCGAGGCCGATCAGGTGTCGGTGGCGCAGCGTTCGGAGCCGGTTCTTCGCCATCAGGCCACCTCCTCCACCGCGACGTTGTCGTCCCGGTCCAGCTCATGGACGTGGACGACGACGGTCCGGCCGGGGCCCACTTCGATGGTCTCCCCGATGTAATCCGCCTGGATGGGCAGTTCCCTTCCCTCCCGGTCGATCAGGACGGCGAGTTCGATCCGCCTTGCCCGGCCGAAATCCTTAAGCTCGTCCAGCGCCGCGCGGATCGTACGGCCCGTGTACAGGACGTCGTCCACCAGGATGACGGTGCGCCCCTCGATGTCGAAGGGGATGTCGGTCGTGCGGACGACGGGGTAGTCCGCGCGGACCTGGAGGTCGTCGCGGTACAGATTGATGTCCAGCACGCCCACGGGTACGGCCGTGTCTTCCGCCTCCCGTATGGCCTCGGCCAGCCGCCGCGCCAGCCAGTCGCCCCGCCGCTGGATACCCACGATGGCGATGCCGGAAGCGCCCTGGTTGCGTTCCAGGATCTGGCGGGCGATACGGGACAGCGCCCGGGCGATGCCTTCCCTGTCGAGGACCTGCTCGCTCATCCGGCCGCCCTTCCCTCCGCCGAGTCCGGCGCTGTTTCGGCCGCCCCCTCGCGCGGAGCGTCCGCCGCGTCCTGTGCCGTTCCGGCCGCTCCCTCGCGCGCGGCACTCGGCGTCCCGTCGCCCGTCGCGCCCGCCGCCGACCAGGCCGCCTTCAGCGTCTCCAGGCTCTTCCGGGCGATGTGCTCCGCGCCGTATGAATAGTCGAACACCTCCACCGAACCGTATCCGTCGTAGCCGGTTTCCCGGAGCGCTCGCAGTATGGGGACGAAATCGGTATCTCCGAACCCAGGTCCGTTGCCGCTGGCGTCGTTGAAATGGATGTACGCAGTGATATCCCGGTGTTCGTGGATGGCCGCCGCGACGTCCAGCCCCTGGCACAGGGTCGCCCGGACGTCGATGATCAGGCGGAAATTGGGATGGTCGATCTCACGGACCATCCGCGCGGCTTCGGCCGGAGTGTTGATGAAGTTGGTCTGGGCGGCGTCCAGGGGCTCGAGGCAGATAGTGACCCCGTATTCCTCCGCCGTGGGCAGGCACTCCAGGTACGCCTGGCGGGTCCGGTCCCAGGTCGCCTCGTAGGTCTGCTCCGGCAGCACGTTGCGTTGCTTCGGCGAACCGGCCACCATGACCCGTCCGCCGATGTCGCCGCAGAACCGGATCAGGTCGCAGAGGTACAAGCGGGTGCAGTACCGGATACCGTCGTCGGGGTGGTTGAGGTAGAGGCCTTCCGGGCTGAGGAGGAGCCAGTGCAGCCCGGTGATTTCGAGGCCGTATTCCGCCGCGTCGTCGCGTATCGCCTTCCGGGCGTCCTGACCGACCTCGTTCACCGACCGCGCCACCGTGAAGGGCGCGATCTCCACGCCGTCATATCCGATCTCAGCGGCGGTGCTGAAGATCCGCCGGAGGGGAACGTCCCGGAACATCTCGTTGCAGAAGGCGAACTTCATACGGGTTGTCCCGCCTCTTCCATCCTTTCCGTCATTTCCCGGCCGGTCGCGGCGTATTGGTTCTTGAGATCCTGCGGGAGGGTGCGCCAGACCAGGAAGCGCTTGCGCAGCACGCTCAGGAAGCGCCGGTTGATGCGCTGCCAGGACGCCACGTCGCCGCTCTCGCGGTGGATGTCCACCCATACGGCGTAGAGATCTCTTTCATTCTCCGCCGGCGCGGCGCTGAGCGAGACCTTCTGGCTGATGCCCAGGTCGTAGGGGGCGAGCCAGGTCATCATCGAGATATGGTACATGGGCTGGTCCGTCGCGCCTTCCACGGCCGTCAGCTGGACGTTCTCCGTGACGAAGGCGCCCAGGGAACCCTCCTCGTAGGATTCGAAGACCCGCGTGAGATAGGCGTACATGCCCAGCACCTCGACGCTGCCGATGGTGAAGGGGAAATCGAAGCTCCAGTCGTCCCCGTCGGGCTCGGGGAACTTCCACTCCCGGCCCACGTCGGGCACGGCCATGTCCGCCGCCTTCTTGGCCGGGTAGGCCGTCGACAGGAACACCGTGGCCATGACCACGACCACAGACCAGACAGCCGACAGGGAGGAATAGTTCAGCGACAGGCCGGCGAGGATGTCGTAATTCGACAGCACGAGGGTGATGGTCTGTCCCCCCAGGTAGCCCAGCACGGCGCCCACCGTGGCGAATACGGAGGACTCGGCCAGGAACAGCGCCGCGATGTGGCTCGGCGCCAGGCCGACCGAACTGTAGACGCCGATTTCCCGGAAGCGCTCGTGGACCGCGCCCATCATCGTGTTCAGCACGATCATGGCGGCGACGAGGATGGGAATGAGGAAGTTGCCGAGACCCCCGATGGAGGTGGAACCGATGGAACTGTAGACGTTGACCGTGCCGTCCTTCCCCACGAACATGGTCATGGCGACCCTGGACAGGAAGTCCTCGATATCGCGGTCGAAGTCGGGGTTCGGCTGTCCGCTTTCGTCCACGAAGTCCGTGATGGCGACCGAATACATCTTCCCGTCGAGGTCCATGACCGTCTCGTACGGCAGGATCATGACGTTGTTGGACTCGAGATGGATGAAGGCCTCCGGCGGCGACTCGGCCTGCAGCCGCGGGTCCTCGCCGATGCGCTGGGCGATCTTGCCCTTTTCCTGGACCAGGTCGACCGGCGTGAGCTTCTCGTCGTCCAGGTCCTTGAGCTGGTTGAACCTCCTGGAATCGATCACACCGACGACCTGCAGCTTCATGCCGAACATGTCGATGTAGGCGGAACCGGCGTCTTCGGGTCTGATGCCCACCACCGCGGCCACGTCGTCGGGAAGGATGGCCGCGTCCCGTTCACCGGGCTCGAACCACCTGCCGCCGAGGAGGTATTCGTCGAGGCGGGTCGCCCTGGGCTCGTCCGGCGTCAAGCCCAGAATACTGTTCACGTAGCTTTCGTGGGACGACCGGGGCGAGGAGAAGGAGAAGAATCCCTTTTCGCCCTTGACCTGGGACATGTACCAGGCCCGCGGAATCAGCGTGGCCTTATCCTCGAAGGTGCTCTTGAGATAGTCGTAGACGGAGGGCTGCAGCCCTTTCCAGTTACGGTCCCGGACCAGCGTCCCCTCGTAGGCCGGTTCGTTGTACCGCTCCAGCTTGTAGTACCTTAAGGACGTGGTGATGGAAGTAAAGGACAGCACGGTGAAGGTCAGCAGCGTGATGGTCGCCGCCGTGAGGGCCGTGCGGATCTTCCGCTTGCGCAGGTTGGATACCCCCAGCGACAGGGCGACGGCCGTGGCGCTCAACCGGCCGATGTCGGCCTCGTGCATGCCGGTCTGCGCCCGCTTGATCTTCTGGACTTCCTGGTTGAACTTGGACAGGACGATGATGAGCACGGTCGTCCCCAGCGCGAAGATGACGAAGGCCAGGAAGATCACGTAGGGCGAGGTGCTGAGCTTGAAGGCGGGATGCACCTGCTGCAGCACGAGGAAGACCGCGATGAAGAAGGCGGCGAAACCGAAGATCCGCTTGTTGATCGTCGGAAACCCGAAGACCAGGCGCTCCATGAAGAAGGAAAAGGGGATGAGCAATATGAAATAGAAGATCACGCCCTTGACCGTGTCGTCCGCCGTGGACTTGACCTCCGGATAGCCTCGGGCTTCGAGCCCCCAGGCTTCCCGAGACTTGGAAATGAAAGCGTCGTATTCCCGGTTTGCCAGGTGCTCCTCCGCCTCGAGGAGCGTGACGCGCGCCTGTTCGTGCAGCTGCTCGATGCGCTGGTTCTCCACGCCGAAGCGCGCGAGTTGCTTGAGCCTCACGTCATCCACGACCCACATGTCCCGTGTGCCCTGGTAGGACGGATTCACGATGAGGCCCATATCGACCGGGTAGCCCTGGCCCTGGGCCTCTTCCAGCAGTTCCAGGGTCACCTCGTTCGGCTCGACGGGGTCCTTCAGGAAGGTATCCGGCGCATTGGTCAGCAGGTATTTGACGCCGAAGAGACTGGTGCTCATGAGCAGTTTGACGTGCTGGCCCGGCTTGGCGAAGACGACGGCCGCGGGCACGGTTCGGCCCTCCGATCCGCTTTGCTTTTCTATGTAACTGTGGCCGTACCACTGGGGTTCGGCATCGTTCTGCGCCAGGACGGTCAGCTGGTCCAGCGCCGTGAGGTAACGGGAGTCGATGATCTCGTACACGTCGAGGGCCTGGGCCCGGAACACGATCTGCAGGGTGGTATTCTCATTCGCGCCGCTCGCGGCGTCCAGCGGGAAGGTCTTGTCGCCCTCCTGGCCCAGGTCGGGCGCGTAGATGATCTCGCCGTCCTCGTCCAGCGCGTACGTCCGCAACTTGATCGGCCCCTTCTGCTGTTTCAGCGGACGGAATTCGAAGCGTCCCAGGGAATCGGCCTTGGTGATGAGGATGCCGCGCACGCCTGTATTGGTCAGCCCCTTGTAATAGGTGACCAGCGCGCCGGGGATGGGCTTCTTGGGCACGAAGAAATTGACGTCCCGGTCGAACTCGTAGACCGTGCCCGACAAGTCGTGTGCCGTGTCCTGGATCTTGAGCTTGGTCTCTTCGAAGAGCTCGCCGTCGGTGGTGGCCCGGGCGAGCATGACCGCGAGCGACCGCGCCTGCTCGGTGACATTGGCGATGTTGACCGATTCGAAGCGGTCGTTGGGCGTGTCCACCAGGCCCCGCGTCCCGTTCGGCGTGACGAAGGACATGCCCTTCTTGCCCATGTAGGTGACGGCCTCGCTGTCCAGCCCGATCTTGACGGGCATGAAGTCCTTCCAGGTCCGCTGCGGCGGCACGATGGCGTTGACATACCGGGCCGAATCGGCGCCGGCGCCGAAGGCTTCCTGGATATAGCTTGCGAATTTCCGCGAATAGGGGGCGAAGATGTTTTTGATGTAGTGGTTGGTCGCCCAGGCGGCGTTGTCGAAGGTGCCGAAGGCGAAGCTGCCGACGCGGGACTCGTGGCTGGAGAGGTCGATGCCGAAGAACATGTCGAAATCGATCTTTTCCGCCTCGGGGATCCTCGACATGAAGTAACCACTCGCCCGGCCGTGCCGGTACAGCCAGTTGTGCGCGCCTTCCAGGCCGATGAAGTGGGCGGAAGTGGCCAGGATGACCACGGAGTACTTCGGGTTATAGCGCTTGACCGCCTGGGCGACCTCGAGCAGCGCGGCGACGCCCGTGGCGCTTTCGGCACCGGGCGCGACGCCCGGGACTACCGACATGGCGTCGTAGAAGGACGAAATGACGATCGTGTAGTCTTTCCACTTCGTGCGGGTCTCGTCCCTGGCGTTCGGCATTTCCTCGTCGAGGCCGGGTATCCACCCGAAGATGTTCTTCCCTTCCACCACCTCCCAGTCCATGCGGGCCTGGACGTTCACCTGGTTCGTACCCGGTTCGGCCAGGGCCATCAGGCCGGGCGCGTGCGCCTTATCGACCCAGTAACGGGGCACATTGAGCGGAAGCCCCATGAATTTGAGTTCCGCCTCACTCCGGGTCACCCGCCCGTTGTCGAAGAAGATAACCGCGCTGGCGCCGAGCATCCGTGCATTGATGAAACGGTCCTGGGAGTCGAAGTCCATGAGCACGACACTGCCCTGCATCTCGTACCCGTTGAAGTCGGCGAATTCCCCCTTGCCGCCGTAGACGATCGGACCGGAAATACCCTCGCCGGGCGTGGTGGGCGTGCGCACGTGGTTGGGCCAGAGGGCATGGAGGGGAATCTCCTCGCCCGTCTCCATCACCGTCAGTTTCGATCCCTTGTCGATGGGTACCGTGACCGGGAACGTCTCGGTCCGGATGTCCTGCAGGCCGATCTCTTCGAACTGATCCCGTACGTACGCGTAGGCCGAATCGGCGCCGGCGTAGCCCACCACCCGGGAAGGATGGGAGGACAGGGTACGCACCGTGTTTTCGATCGACTCCGCGCTGACCGACTCCAGGGCTTCCTCGAGGTCGCGGTCGTGGCCCAGGAAAGGCTGAACCTCCTGAGGTTCCGGCAGCGAGATCAGCTTCATCAGGATATTTTCGGTAATATCCTCGGGATGGAAGATGGTGACCGAGGACAGCATCAGCACCGCGATGGTGATGCCTATGCCCGTTTTTATCTTCGACCACATGTGCGTTTATCCCTGATTTGCGGCCGCGCAGTCCTGCCGCGCCGCAGTTCTTCCGCCCCTGCCGCAGTCCGAACGCGGAATGCGGTCCGAATGCGGAAGCGGTGGTTTCGTACGTGGAAGCCGCGCAGAACCGCGGCCTCCGCGTCAGTCATTGCCGGGGAACATGGGTATGCCCGGGACTGCCGAGAGGCCCTTCCAGTCGCATTCATCCCGAGCGTAGTGAGTTGTCGCATACTTGAACAAAGCAATATAAAAAAGATGATACGACGGTTCAAGCAAAAACCTGACGGCTCCCTGACGGCCCCAGGGTCGCGCGCTTGGGACGCAATACGCGTGCACGAACCGGTCCGCGACCCTGCATGGTTACAGGATGGTAACACGACAGTTAAAACTAGGGTTGTGCCACCCGACGGAGACCGGATATATTGATTGGCGTACAGTATCCGGATCTTTTTCCCCCTCTAAAACCTGTTTTCCTGTTTCGGCGCACCGAATCATGACATCCCTTACGCGAATCGGTATACCGCGGCCCGGCATATTGCGATCGGCCGGCATATCCCGCCGCGCCGTCGTCCTGGGGCTGGCCCTCGCCGTCCTGATCAACATCTGGGTGCCCTTCGGCTCTTTCATCCTGCAGTCCTCCCGCATGACGGTAGGGCACCTGCCGATCTCGGTCCTCATACCGTTCTTCTTCCTGCTCTTCATCGTCAACCCCGCCCTGCGCACGTGGCGGCCGACCTGGGTGCTGACCGGAAACGAACTGGCCCTGGTCTTCGTGATGATGTTCGTTTCCTCCCTCGTGCCGGGCAAGGTACTGGTCGCCTATCTCATGGGGGTCATCGCGACGCCGTACTATTTCGCGCGCCCCGAGAACCAGTGGGCGGTCACCTTTTTCCAGTACCTGCCCGACTGGCTGCTCGTAAGCGGCCAGGGCAATACGCTGGTGTGGTTCTACGAAGGGATCCCGGAGGGGGCCGGCGACGTCATCTGGGGACCCTGGCTGCCGCCCCTCTTCTGGTGGCTGACCTTCTTCGTTATGCTCTTCTTTATGGGCGCCTGCATGTCCACCATCATGCGGAGGACGTGGGTGGCCCACGAAAGACTGTCCTTTCCGCTCGTCCGGATGGCCGTCGACCTGATCCGCCACGACGACCGGACGGAACGGACGTTCCCCGGTTTCGTGTACGACCGCATGTTCCAGGTGGGCTTCGGCGTCACGCTGGCCCTCATGATCTGGAACATCTCCGCGTTCTGGGGCGCTATTTCGCCCATACCCATCGGGGCGCTCTACCACACTAACCTTAACTTCCTGGAGGGCTTCACTGCCATCCGGGTCAGCGTCAACATATATGCCCTGTGCTTCGCCTTCCTGGCACCGCTCGAGATTACCTTCAGCCTGTGGTTCTTCGCCCTGTGCGGCGTATTGGAAGGCGGCCTGCTCGACCGCGTCGGACTCCAGTATTCCGGCAGCCCGGTGGGCGTGAACGCCGTGGTGAAGGCCCAGTTCTTCGGCGGGTTCATCGTATTCGTCATCTGGCACCTGTGGACGGCCCGCGAGCAGATCGCCGACGTTTTCCGGCGAGCCATGCGCAGCGGTGAGCAAGCGCCCACGGAGCTAATGTCCTACCGCGTGGCCGTGCTCGGACTGGCGGGCAGCGTGGTGTACCTGGTGGCCTGGCTGGTGGGATCGGGCCTTTCGTGGCATGTGGTGCCCATATATCTGTTCTTCCTCTTCGTCCTGTACCTGGGCACGGCGCGGATCATCGCCCAGACGGGCCTGGCGTTTCTGGACCTGCCGGTCAATGCCCACCATTTCACCATCCTGACTATGGGATCGGGGAACATCGACCCCCAGAGCCTGACCACCCTCGGCCTGGGATCCGCCTACGCCCGGAACTGGCGGGGCATGGGCATCGGCACCATCGCCCAGTCCGACAAGGTGATGTCCGATCTGCAGCAGGACAAGCGGGGGATCCTCGCCCTCATGATCGCCACCTTCGTCATCAGCCTGCTGACGTCCGTCCTGTATACGGTCTACATCGGCAATACGACCGTCGGCGCGTACAACTTCGGCGAGCGTGACGCCTTCGGCGGCAAAATCAACGAGTCGTACTACGACGACATCGTACGGTGGATACGGAATGCTGACCAGCTGCAGCCGCCCGAGTTCCTCTTTATGGCCCTCGGCGGCGTCGCCATGCTCGTCATGACGGCCCTGTCCTACCGGTTTCCCGGCTGGCCTCTCGCACCGGTGGGGTTCACCGTGGCCTTCGCCGACGTGACCCGGCTCCTCATGTTCTCGCTGTTCCTGGCCTGGCTGATCAAGATGCTTCTACTGCGGATCGGCGGGGTGACGTTCTACCGCCGGGCCCAGCCCTTTGCCTGGGGCGTGCTCGTGGGGTACACTACGGGGGTTTTTCTCGGGTTCGTCGTGGACTGGATCTGGTTCCCGGGGCAGGGGCACTCTCTGCATGAATGGACATAGCCTTGCGCGGGCTCCCGGTCAGGGGCACGCCCTGCACGTATGGACGTAGCCGGGGCCGACTGCGGTCAGTGATTACCGGTGTATATACAATGGCTCCACGTCCCGCAGGAGCCGGTCGATCTCGGCGAGGTCGTGCCGGTCCAGCCTCCCCGGCGCCCGCGTGTAGGTCGACGCGATCAGTCCCCGCCGTTTCAGGATCTCCTTGCAGAAGATCACGCCTTGCAGGCTTTCGATATTAATGAGCGGTAATAGCCGGGTGTGGATCTCCCGCGCACCTTCCACGTCGCCGGACCGGTAGAGCTCGTAGAGGCGGACCAGCACGTCGGTGAACTCGCAGGCCGGCATGGTGCCGCTCGCGCCGCGGTTCAGCTCGTCGATGAACCAGCGTCCGCCGAACCCGGTGAAGACGCCGTGCAGCTCGTCCCCGCAGGTCTCCAGCAGCGCCGTTACCGAATGGCCCGGAGGCATCATCTCTTCCTTGATGTATTTCACGTGCGGAATGTCCAGCAGCAATTCACGGATGACGGCCGGTGGGAGGCTGGAACCCAGCGGCGGATCGAAGTTCTGGATGAAGACGGGTTTCCCCATGGCTTCCGCGACCCGGCGGTAGTAGTCGACCAGGCCGTCGAGTCCGGGCTTGAGCACGTAGGGCGGCAGGGCGATGGCGCCGTCGGCGCCGGCCTCCCGCGCATGGCGGCTGAACATCACGGCGACCTCGGTACTCACCCCGGCCACGCCCGCGATCATGGGGATGCGCCCGTCCACCTGCTCCACGGCCACGTCCACGACCCGTTTCCGCTCGTCGTCCGAGAGCAGCCAGAACTCGCTCACCATGACGGGATAGACGATACCGTGGGTGCCGGTATCCACGCAGAAATCGATCTGCCTCCGCAGTCCCTCCTCGTCCAGCGCGCCGTCGTCGGTAAAGGGCGTTTGCGGTATGGTGAATATGCCGTGCCAGCCCTGCCTGCCGTCGCTTTTCATGCCAACCTCCCTTGATCGGAACTAAGGTTTAATCCGTGATTGTGCGGCGCTTCCGGGGGCAGCCCAGGCACCACTCCGGCGGTATCCCGGGCACCGCTCCAGGGGCAGCCCGGACGCGCTTCCCGAAGGAGTCCGGACGCCTTTGCGGAAGGGGTCCGGGACGCGCCCGTAAACCAATATAATGATTGACAGAAGGGGTGCCACGCCCCTATTTTGTGTCGTTGTTTTTGAATGGATAAAAGGCGTGCAGCCGACGTGCAGAATACCCCGGGGAAGCTTGATGACAACGGACGTGGAACCCGATGTAGCATCGCTGGAACTTCACGAATGGCTCGAATCGATTGAGTACGTCATATCGCAGGGCGACCCGGAGCGGACCCGCCGCATCCTCGCGGCGCTGGAGTCCCGGGCCGCCGAGTCCGGTGTACGCCTGCCCTTCTCCGCCAACACGCCCTACGTCAACACCTTTCCCGTCGAACTGCAGGAACCCTATCCCGGCGACCGCGACCTGGAACGGCGCATCAAGAACATCGTGCGCTGGAACGCGCTCGCCATGGTGGTCCGGGCCAACCGGGCCGACGCCTCCATAGGCGGGCACATCTCCACCTACGCGTCGTCCGCGACGCTCTACGAGGTGGGGTTCAACCACTTCTTCCGCAACCGGAACGGAAGCCACGAGGGCGACCTCCTCTTCGTCCAGGGCCACGCCGCGCCCGGCATCTACGCGCGGGCCTATCTCGAAGGCCGTATCTCCGAAGAGCAGCTCAAACACTTCCGCCACGAGGTGAATTCGCCCGGGCTGTCGTCCTACCCCCATCCCTGGCTGATGCCGGATTTCTGGGAATTCCCCACGGTGTCCATGGGCCTCGGCGCCATCACCGGTATCTACCAGGCCCGTTTCATGAAATACCTGGAGAACCGGGGGATCAAGAAGCCGAGCGATTCCAAGGTGTGGGTCATGATGGGCGACGGGGAGATGGACGAGCCCGAGTCCCTCGGCGCTATCACCGTGCCGGTCGTCGAAAACCTCGACAACCTCATCTTCGTAATCAACTGCAACCTGCAGCGGCTCGACGGCCCCGTCCGGGGCAATCACAAGATCATCCAGGAACTCGAGGCCATCTTCCGAGGCGCGGGATGGAACGTCATCAAGTGCATCTGGGGCAGCGACTGGGACCCCCTCCTGGAAAAGGACGGCGACGGACTCCTCGTGAACCGCATGCACGAGACGGTGGACGGCCAGTACCAGAAGTACAGCATGGCGTCCGGCGAATACATCCGGAACAAGTTCTTCGGCGTCCATCCGGATTTGAAGAAGATGGTGGAACACCTGTCCGATTCACAGCTGCAGCACCTGCGGCGGGGCGGCCACGATCCGCTCAAGGTCTACCACGCCTACAAGGCCGCCGTGGAGAACGAGGGTTCGCCGACGGTCATCCTGATGAAGACGATCAAGGGATACGGACTGGGCGACAGCGGGCAGGGCGCCAACAGCACCCACCAGATCAAGAAGATGGAGGACAGCGACCTGCTGGCCTTCCGGGACCGGTTCCGGATACCGATTTCCGACGAGGACGTAGCCGAAGTGCCTTTCTACAAGCCGCCCGAGGACAGCGAGGAGATCCAGTATCTGCACGAGCGGCGCAGGGCCCTCGGCGGCTACGTGCCCTCCCGGCGGACGACCTTCACGCCGCTGCACGCGCCGAAGCAGGACAAGTACCGCAAGTACTACGAGGGGACGGACCGTCAGGTGTCGACGACCATGGCCTTCGTCAATATCCTGTCGGACCTGATGCGCGACAAGGAAATCGGCAACCTGATCGTGCCCATCGTACCCGACGAGGCCCGGACCTTCGGCATGGAGGCCCTGTTCCGGCAGTCCGGCATCTACTCCCCGGTGGGGCAGCTCTACGACCCGGTGGACAGCGAAACGCTCCTCTATTACCGCGAATCGAAAGACGGCCAGCTGCTGGAAGAGGGCATTTCGGAAGCGGGCGCCATGTCGTCCTTCATCGCCGCCGGTACGGCCTACGCCACCTACGACATCAATACCATCCCTTTCTTCATCTACTATTCCATGTTCGGCCTGCAGCGCGTCGGCGACCTGGTCTGGTCCGCGGGCGACATGAAATGCAAGGGCTTCCTGGTGGGCGCCACGTCGGGGCGGACCACGCTGGCGGGCGAAGGACTCCAGCACCAGGACGGTAACAGCCACCTGCTGGCTTACCCCGTGCCGAACCTGCTGGCCTACGACCCGGCCTACGGCTACGAACTGGCGGTGATCATCGAAGAAGGCATCCGGCGCATGTACGAGGAGCAGGAGGACGTGTTCTACTACCTGACCGTGCACAACGAGAACTACGCCATGCCGCCCATGCCCGGCGACCCCGAGGCGACCCGGGAGGGCATCCTCAAGGGGATGTACCTGTTCCGCAAGTCGGAGAAAAAAGACGGCGACCTGCGCGTCCAGCTCTTCGGAAGCGGCGCCATCCTGAACGAGGTGCTCAAGGCGGGACGGATCCTGGAGGAACAGTACGGCGTGGCCGCGGACGTCTGGAGCATCACCAGCTACAAGGCGCTGCACAACGAAGCGGTGGACGTGGAGCGGTGGAACATCATGCATCCCGAGGAAACGCCGCGCGTACCCTACGTGACTTCCTGTGTGGCCGACGTCCCGGGGCCCTACGTGGCGGCCTGCGACTACGTGAAAGCGCTGCCGGACACGGTATCCGCCTGGTTCCCGGGCCACCTGATCACGCTCGGGGCCGATGGATTCGGACGCAGCGACAGCCGCGCCGCCCTGCGGGATTTTTTCGAAGTGGACGCCCGCTATATCGCGCTGTCCGCGCTCTACGGCCTGATGCGCGACGGCAAACTGCCGGCTTCCACGCTGAAGCAGGCGATGGCCGACCTGGAGATCGACGCCGACAAGCCGAATCCGCTCATGCTGTGACGGGCCGAAGCAGGCGATGGCCGTTCCGGAGATCGACGCCGACAAGCCGACTCCACACAAACTAATGGCAGAGGGACGCAAGACCTATGGCAACGCCATTCAATCTTCCGGCGCTGGGTGAGAACGTCGACGCGGGCACCGTGGTAGGTATCCTGGTGGCCGTCGGGGATCAAGTCGAAGAAAACCAGCCCGTCCTGGAGATCGAGACCGACAAGGCCAACCTCGAGGTGCCGTCGGGATTCAGCGGAGTGGTGACTGAAATCCTCGTGGAGAACGGCGCGACGGCCGAGGTAGGCGCGCCCGTGCTCATGTATGAAGAAGGGGCGGGAGAGGGTGCGACTGGCGGCGAGGCCGCCAGCGAGGCCCCCGCAGCGGAAGCGGACGGAAAGGCGGAGGCTGAAGCGCCTGGTGCCGACGGGCCTGCCGATGATGGTTCGGCGTCCACTATCGAAGTGCCTGCCGAGGAAACCACGGTTGCCGATGCTCCGGAGTCCGGTGTCAGCGAGCCACCCGCCGTGGAAACTGGGTCCTCAGAGAATACCACACCGCCTACACCACCGGCCCCGGTCGTTCCTGCAGCCGCTTCCACTTCAGGCGCGCCGGTACCGGCGGCACCTTCCGTACGACGCTTCGCCCGGGAGATCGGGCTCGACATCGGCCAGGTACCGGGAACCGGTCCCGACGGCCGCATATCCGTCGAGGACGTCAAGTCTCATTCCAGGCAGTTGAGCGCCGGCCAAGGGGCTGCCGGTCCCTGGCCATCCGCTCCGGCTTCGCTGCCGGACTTCGCGAAATGGGGTCCGGTGGAGACCGAGCCCATGAGCAACCTGCGCCGCGCCGCCGCGGAACACCTGTCCGCAGCGTGGTCGAACATCCCCCACGTCACCTATGCCGACAAGGCCGACGTCACCGACATGGAAGCCCTGCGCAAGCAGTTCGGCCCCGCGGCCGAAGCCGCCGGCGGCAAGCTGACCATGACGGCCATCGCACTGAAGATCGTGGCCGCGGCGCTCAAGCGATTTCCTCTCTTCAACGCCAGCGTCGACATGGCCGGGCAGGAGATCATCCACAAGAAGTACTACCACGTGGGCGTGGCGGTCGACACGGACCGGGGCCTGGTCGTGCCGGTCATCCGGGACGTGGACCGGAAGAACATGGTCGAGTTGTCTGTCGAACTATCCGAGGTCGCCGCCCGGGCGCGGGACAGGAAGCTCTCGCCGGACGATATGCAGGGGAACACCTTCACGATCTCAAATCTGGGCGGGTTCGGCGGGACCTTCTTCGCGCCGATCATCAATGCGCCCGACGTGGCCATCCTGGGGCTGGCGCGAAGCCGCATGGAACAGATATACGTGGATGGCGCGTTCCAGCCGCGTCTCATGCTGCCGCTGATGATCTCCTACGACCACCGGCTCATCGACGGCGCGGACGGCGCCCGCTTCATGCAGTGGCTGGTCCAGGCCTTCGAGGAACCCTTCCTGCTCAGCCTGGAGGGTTGACGTACCGGACCAGACTTGCCGGATCGTACCTGCCGAATCCCCCAGTCCGGACTGAAGCCTGACGTGCCAGCCAGACCACATCCCAATAAAAAAACGAGGCGGTCCTTGTCGAACCGCCCCGTCCAATTGATCTTCGTCGTACTGTAGTTGAACCCTGAATTCCAGGGTGCTCCGCTACCGGGAGATCAGTCCACGGTCTCCATCGTCGTTGCCACCGATTTCAAGAGCCTGTCTTTCATATTCCACACCGTGTAACCGGTGTCGATCAGCCCGGTAGGCGCGTCCTTCCACTCGGCATCCTTGCCGTAGAGGAAATAGGCGTCCCAGACCATGGGGTCCTTGTGTTCCAGTTCCCCCGACTTCTTGTACCAGAATCCCAGTGCGTTCGCGGGGTCCCACATCTGGCTGACCCGTTTGTCGCTGAACACCTGCTCCGCCGCGATCTTGGCCGTATTGACCGCGTCGTTTCGGAGTATACGCTGCCAGACCACGTAGACCCGGAGGTCATCGGAGGGAAACTTATTCAATATCTCTTGCTGCACCGCCCCGGCGCCGCTTATGCAGTGGCCTCAGGTAGGCGAGAACATCACGACGAGGCGGACTTTTCCGGTATCGCCGTTGAACGCCTTCTTGAAATCCACGAGGCTGAGCGGTTCCGGGTTGAAGCTAGTGTTGGTGTTGAGTTGAGCGCCGGCCTGCGAAGCCCACGACAGGGCTCCGGCCAGGATCAGCGCGGTGACCAAGCGAATTCGGTTTGTCATTTGCATCGATCCATTTTCAGGTGGTGGACTAAAACCCCGGTCGTCCCGGGCCGGTCGGGTTAACTATGATATCGACTATGCGTATAGATTGACAAGTGAAATCTTAAGCCTTTTGGACGGCGCAACTAGACCGGGACGATGCGACTAGACCGGGACGGCGTGGTCAGATCAGGTCCGCGCAGTCAGACGTTGAAGCGTGCTTTCAGACGCTGAACCGCACGTTGATCACGTCCCCGTCCGCGACGACGTACTGCTTGCCTTCCACGCGAAGCGTGCCTTTCTCCTTCGCGGCCTGCCATCCACCGAGTTCGAGCATCGCCTGCCAGTCCAGCGTTTCCGCCCGGATGAATCCCCGTTCCATGTCCGAGTGCACCGTCCCGGCCGCTTCGGGCGCCGTAACGCCCCTTGTGACGGTCCAGGCCCTGACTTCGTTTTCGCCCACGGTAAAGAACGAGATCAGGTTAAGGAGCCGGTACGATGCGGTGATCATGCGGTTCAGGGCCGATTCCTCGATGCCCAGATCGTCCAAGAAAGCGCCGGCGTCGTCCTCGTCGAGCTGGGCGATCTCCATTTCGACCTTCGCACAGAACGCCAGCGAATCCAGCCCTTCGGTAATTTCATCCAACTCATCCAGTCTGCTCGCTTCCTTGCCCAGATCTTCTTCGGGGATATTCAGCGCAAGTAGCACCGGCTTCTGCGAGAGGAACCGGTAGCCTCGAAGTCTCTTCTCGTCCTCCGGCGAAAACTGGAGATTCCGGATCAACCCACCGCCCTCGATCTCCTGCTTGCACTGTTCGAGCAACTCCCATTCCCGCACCAGGTCGGGCTGTTTCGTGGACCGGGCCTCCTTGGATAGTCGGGTCAGCCGGCGCTCGATGATCTCGAGGTCGGCGATGGCGAGTTCCAACTCAACCGTCTCGAAATCCGCGCCCGGTGTAACGGACGTACCGGCCAGATCCGGGAAGCCACGGAGGACGTGCACGAGTACGTCCATAGTGCGCAGGTCGGCGAGTCCACCGGCACCCTGCTGCTCCTCCTGCCTTCCCGACCCGGACGTGATGCCGCCTATATCGAGGTATTCAACGGTGGCGAAAGTGGTCTTGCGTGGATTGAACAGACTGGAAAGGCGTTCCAGTCGCGGGTCCGGGACCCGGATCGTCCCCCGGTTGGCCGTGTTCTGCCCTCCGTAACCGCCGGTATCCGCGTTGGCCCTGACCAGCGCGTTGAACAACGTGGTCTTCCCGGAACCGGGCAGCCCGACTAGGCCGATCTGCAATTCGGTGTCCTCCCCTCAAACACAAAACGCGCGGATCATCGACTTGTACGCGTCGATCGCAAGGTCGAACTGGTCCAGGGCCATCCATTCGTCCACCGTGTGGGCCTGGCGGATGTCCCCGGGACCGAGCAGGATCAGCTCCATTGTCCTGCCAAAGACCAGTCCGTCGGTGCCGTAGGGAACCGTGTGGGCCTTCTCCGTTCCGGTGATCCCCAGGGCCGTCCGGACAAGCTCCGAGTCCGCGGGCGTACTGAAGGGGTCCCCGATCTTCTGGATCGTCAGTTCAACGCCGTTCCGTTCTGCCGCTTTTCGGGTGCGGTCCAGGAGGGCTTCCTGATCCTGCCCGGGCATCGGCCGGTAGTAGACCGTGCATGTGCTTTTGGGCGCCGTCATGTTCAGGGCGATGCCGCCGTCGTTGACCCCGATGTTCCAGTCGGAAAAGGGCGGATCGAACTCGTCATTCAGATGCCTGGAGTCCGACCTGAGCTCGTCGTGGATGGCCTTCATCTCCACGAGAAAGGGGATCATGGCGTGATGGGCGTTGACGCCTCTGCCGGTGCTACTGTGGGCTGCCCGCCCCTCCGTCTCGCCCCGCATGAAAACCGCGCCCTTGTGCGCTCGTACGACCTCCATGCGCGTCGGCTCGCAGATGATCCCGTAGCGCAGCCCGCTGCCGTTCAGGAGTTCGGACCGCTCGCTGACTTCGGCCGCGCCCCAGCACCCGACTTCCTCGTCGGCGGTGAACACGAGATAGATCGGCGCGGAGAGTTCCGACGCCTCGAAGGCCGCCCCCGCCGCGAGCATGGTGGACAGGGCGCCCTTCATGTCGCAGCTTCCGCGGCCGTATATCCGGTTGTCCCGGATCTCCGCCGTAAAAGGGTCCGTTTCCCAACCGTCTACCGGGACGGTGTCCGAATGGCCCAGCAGCGCGAGGCCGCCCTTCCCCTCGCCCTTGCGGCCGACGAGGTTGACCTTCTCCACGCCGTTGTCGTCATGGTACGTAATGCGTTCGACCTGAAAACCCACGCGGTCGACCTGGTCCTGGAGGTAATCGGATACGGCGGCGTTGCTGTTGGCGCTGATCGAATTGAACGCGATCAACTCCCTGGTGACCTGGAGGGGATCGAACATCGCTTAAAGCCTGCTTTCTTTGGTTGGAGGATGCCAATGGGAGGATGCCGGAGGTCGGACTCGAACCGACACGACCTTGCGGTCAAGGGATTTTGAGTCCCTCGCGTCTACCAATTCCACCACTCCGGCACAATCAAGATAGCCCGCCGGAGACATGCGCGTCAGGCGGGCTATCGGTCAATATAAAACGGGGACGACGGGACTCGAACCCGCAACTTCTGCCGTGACAGGGCAGTGCTCTAACCAGATTGAACTACGCCCCCGATTTGATGCATGGGCGATACTGGATTCGAACCAGTGACCTCATGCTTGTAAGGCATGCGCTCTGAACCAACTGAGCTAATCGCCCGCAGGTGTATCCACGCTACGGTCGACGCGATTCCCGGTCGCTGGCCGAACCGGTCCGCGGGAACTTCCCTCTCCAGATCAGGATCACGGGAATGCCCACGCAGTAACCGGATACCATCAACAGCGGCGCCAGGGTAATCGATTCGTAAGCCAGCGCGATGAAACCCGCCAGTATGACGCCGAGTACGATGGCGAGGAGACGAAGGTGACTTCCACGGAACGGCAGGCCATAGGCCTGGGCCGTCGTGGCGCGCCGCCGTCCGGAAGACCGGTTTGAACCGGACGCTGACTGCGATCTTCTCGCCATTTCTCATCCACCTCCACGACCGGCCAATATAGGTAAAATGGCGCTTCGCGTCAAGTCCAAATCAAGGCGGGAAGGCCGTTATTCCTTGACCACCCAGAGCTTCACGCCGGCCTCTACCTGGGCGTGCAGCGCGATGGGAATCGTGTATATGCCCAGCGCCTTGATGGGCTCGTCGAGATGGATCTTGCGCCGGTCGATATCGTAGCCCTTCTCCTTCAGCAGATCGGCGACGTGCTGATGGGTGACGGAACCGAACATGCGGTCTTCTTCGCCGACCTGGACGACGGCGGTGAGGGAGACCTCTTCCAGGACGCCTGCGAGTTCTTCGGCCTGTTCCCGCGTCCTGGCTTCCAGGGCCAGTTGCCGTTTCAATTTGCCCTGGAGCATCTTCAGGTTTCCGGGCGTTGCCGGAATGGCCTTCTTCGTCAGCATCAGGTAGTTCCTGCCGAACCCGTTGGAAACGTCCACGATTTCACCGACGCTTCCCACGTTCCGCACCGACTCGGTCAAAATGAGCTTCACGTCCGACTCCTCGGCTACTTGTAGGTTTCTGGCTACTTGTAGGTTTCTTCGATAAAGGGGAGCAGGCCGATGGCCCGGGCCCGCTTGATGGCCTTTGCCAGCCGTCGCTGGCAAAGCGCGCTCGCGCCGGAAATCCGGCTCGGCACGATCTTGCCCCGTTCGGTGACGAAGCGCCGGAGCGCCTTCGGGTCCTTGTAATCGATGTTCTTGATGCGGCCCGGTATGCGCTTCTGCTTTCTCCCCCTGGTCATCCTGGATTGGTTCATGCTTCCGCTCCCGTTTTCTTATCGGCCTGTTCCGCCTTCTCGGCCTGCTCGTTTTTTTCGGCCTGTTCCGCCTTCTCGTACACGTGGGCCGGATGCTTCCTGACCCGCTTCGTCATGTGCCTGAGCACGCGATCATTCAACTTGAACGACCGGTCCAGCACGTCCACCAGGGCCGGCTCACCGTCAAAACGGATCAACGTGAAATTGCCCTGGTGGGCGTCGTTGATCTCGTAGCTGAGCTTCCGGCTTCCCCAGCGTTCCGTGTCGACGACTTCCCCCTGGTTCGACGCGATAAGCCCCTCGATGGCGGAGATTTCTTCCTCGAGCGGCTCTTCTTCGAGCTTGGAATCGATAATCACTACAGTTTCATATGACCGCACGTGCATGCTCCTTAGTTGTTTGCGGATTCGTTCGGGCCGGACGGCCTTCGCTCGGGGCCCGGTCGGCCTTCAGTCCGGTCGGCCTTCAGTCCGGTCGGCCTTCAGTCCGGTCACGACGGGCCGTTATACCTGTTCGCCGCCTCGCCGCAACCTTCGCTTACGAACACCTCCAACTGGTCACAGGCCCGGTCGAGGACGATGGGCAGATCCGTTGCTTCCTCTTTGGTAAACACCTCCAGCACATAATCGACCAGCGTATCGGCGTCCCTGGGGACATCGATGCCAATGCGCTGGCGGGCGAATGCTTCCGTGCCTAGCGCATCGATAATGGATTCCAGGCCCCGGTGGCCGCCATGACTGCCCTTCGACCTGAGACGCAACGTACCGAAGGGCAGGTTGACGTCGTCGCAAACGACCACGATACGATCGACGTCGAGTTCGTAATGTCCCACCGCCTCCCGGACCGCGTAACCGCTGCGGTTCATGAAGGTCACCGGCTTGACCAGCGCCACGGGCAGTCCGCCGATCTCCGCGATGGTACCGTGAAACCGCTCGCTGACCGGGGCGAGCGCAAGGTCGAGGCGCCGAAGCCAGGTGTCAATCACGTCGAAACCGGCGTTGTGGCGCGTGTCCGCGTACCGGACACCGGGATTGCCAAGGCCGATGAAGGCATGCATGGACGGATCGTCAGGCCGCTCTGCGGGCCACAAGGAACCGGAATCGGCATGCTGACACATATCCGGGCTGCCTTAGTCTTCTTGCTCGTCCTCGGTCCCGTCTTCTTCCTCGCCGTCTTCCCGGGCCTGGCCGATGATCTCCGGCTCTTCCTGCTCCAGGTCGACTTCCTCTTCCTCCGGCTCCTCCGCCATCGGCGTGAGTACCGATACCACGGCGACCTCTCCGTCGGTTACGATTTCGACGTTCTCGAAGGTAAGATCGCTGATGTGGATCGTATCGCCCATGCTCAATTCGCTGATATCCACTTCCAGATGCTCCGGAATCTCGGAAGCGACGCAGCTGATTTCGACCACCCGCAGGGACTGGTCGAGCACGCCGCCGTCTCTCGTCACGCCGATGGGCTCACCGATCATCACCAGCGAAACCTCCGTGGTGATCCGGTCGCTCATCCTGATCTGCTGGAAATCGGCGTGGAGCAACTGGTTTCTCAGGTAGTCCCGCTGGATATCCCGCAACAGGGCTTTCTTGTCCTCCATGCCTTCGATTTCCAGGTTGATGACGACGCTTTCGCCCCGGGTCTTTCTGAGGAAGCCCTCGAACTCGCGATAGTCGAGGGTCAGCGGCGTGGAGGATTCCCCGCTGCCGTAGACCACGGCGGGCAGCGCGCCGTCCCGCCGAAGCGCCTTGGCGACCTGCTTTCCGGTGTCCGTCCGCTGACGGGCCTTTAACGATACCTGGTTCATCTACTTCTCCTGTTTCAAGTCTGATCCGACGATTCGAAGAGCGAGCTGACGGATTTTTCTTCGTGTATGCGCTTGATCGCCTCGCCGAACAGGGACGCCACGGACAACTGCTCCAGCTTGCCCCGACACATGTCCTCGTTCAGGCGTATCGAGTCCGAGACGATCAGGCAGTCCAGTACGGAATCCTCCACCTTCTGCATGGCGTTTCCGGAGAGCAGGGCGTGGGTACACGCCGCGTAGATCGTCTCCGCGCCGTTCTTCTTCAGGGCCTCGGCCGCGCCGGTCAGGCTCCCTCCGGTGTCGATCATGTCGTCGCGGATGATCACGTTCTTTCCTTCCACTTCGCCGATCACGTTGACGACCTCGGACACGTTGGGTCTCGGCCGACGCTTGTCCACCAGGGCCAGCGGGCAGTTCAGCCGCCTGCCATAGGACCGGGCCATGGCCATGCCCCCGGCGTCCGGGGACGCGATCACCAGGTCATCCGAAGTCCCCAGTTCCCTGAGCCGGCGGGTAAATACCGGCGCCGAATACAGGTGGTCCAGGGGGATGTCGAAGAACCCCTGGATCTGGGGCGCGTGCAGGTCCATGGTGAGCACGCGGTCCGCTCCAGCCGCGGCGATCAGGTTCGCCATGACCTTGGCCGAAATGGGTACCCGGGGCCCCGCCTTGCGGTCCTGGCGGGCGTAGCCGTAGTAGGGGATCACCGCGGTGGCCCTTCGCGCCGATGCCCGTTTGGCCGCGTCCAGCAAAAGCAGCAGTTCGACGAGGTTCTCCGCCGGCGAGTTGGTCGACTGGACCACGAACACGTCGGTGCCGCGGATGTCCTCGTTGATGTGAATCCGGATCTCGTCGTCGCTGAAACGGGAAACGGCGGCGTTGCCCAGGGGTACGCCGAGATATTCGCAGATGTCTTGTGCAAGCGGTGCGTTTGAATTCCCACTCAGAATCTTCAAACCGACCGCCACGAGCAGCCCTCCTCTGGTACCTCGATTAAACCGCGGCATCCCGCCGGGATGACGAGGAGACCGCGAAGACCCGCCAGGACGGTTCGACCCGTCCCCGCAAGTCCTGTGCTATCCGTTCCGCCTCCGCCCTGCCGGGCGCCAGTCCGAAGACCGATGGGCCGCTGCCAGACATCAGCATACCCTTCAGTCCGGCATCCGCAAGCAGGTCCCTCGCCCTGTCGATTTCGGGGTGGGCCGCCCGGACCGCCGGTTCCAGGTCGTTATGCAGACAGGAGGCCAGTCTATCGGCATCCCCGGCCTGCATGACAGAAGAGATTAAGTTAATGCAGGACGCGTCTTTTGTCAATTCCATTTTCCATTGGCTGTAGGCCCATCCGCTCGCGACTTCGAGGGGCGGGCTGACCAGGACGTAGTGGCGCGGTCCGGGCGCATCCAGCCAGGCGACCTTTTCCCCCCGTCCGGAAGCTACGGCCACGCCGCCATGGAGACAGAAGGGCACGTCGGATCCGAGCTCCGCGGCGAGGTCCGCCAGGTCTTCTTCTCCCAACCCCAGCGACCAGAGCGCGTTGAGCCCGTGCAGTGTCATGGCCGCGTTGCCGCTCCCGCCGGCGAGTCCCGCGGCCACGGGGATGCGCTTATCGATGTGGATCCGCGCGCCCCGATCGCCGAGTCCGCAACGCTCACGCACGAGTCCGGCCGCCCTGTGGACCAGGTTGCGCCCGTCCGTCGGCACGGCCGGATCGGAGCAGGTGACGGTCGTTCCCTGCTCCTGTGCGGACACTTTCAGTTCATCGGCCAGGTCCACGGTCTCCATCAGCGTGACGATCTCGTGGTAACCGTCGGTCCGCTTGCCGAGCAGATGAATGGCGAGATTGATCTTGGCAAAGGAACGAAGGGTCATTCGCCATCCGCAACGCGGGAGGTGGTCTGCGTGATGATGATGTGGACGATGATCATGTGCATGTTTTCCGCCATGCCGTAGTCGTCCACGGGGACGTGGACCGAATGCTCCGCCGATGCCTTCATCGCGCCGCCGGAGAACCCCGTCACCGCGACCGTTATCATCCCGGCGGAACGGGCGAACTCCATGGCGCGGATCACGTTGGGGCTGTTCCCCGACGCGCTGATGCCGATGACCACGTCGCCGGGCGCGCCGAGATTGCGCAGCTGCTGCTCGTAGACCAGGTCGTAGTCGAAGTCGTTGGCCCAGGCCGTCACGTAGGGCAGGTTGTCTGTGAGGCTGTTGACCCGGAAGCGGGGCGCGTCCTCCGTGCCTCGGAGCGTGCCCTTGCCCAGGTCCACGGCGAAGTGGGAAGCCGTGGCCGCGCTGCCGCCGTTGCCGATGACGAAGATCCCCCGCCCGTTCTTCCGCGCGTCCATCAGGAGGTCGATGAGCGCCTGCACTTCGCCGGGTTCGATCCGGCCGAGGACCTCCTTCGTCCATTCGAGGTATTCGCGGATCATTTCGATACCTGCCTTCGCATGTTGAAGATCACCTTGGTGCCGTCGCGTTCCAGGTTGAAAGGCAGTTCCCGGTAGTCGGACAGCGCGTCGCGCACCCGGGACCGGGAAGACTCCGGGCAGCACAGGAGCAGGAAGCCGCCGCCGCCCGCGCCGCAGACTTTGCCGCCCGTGGCGCCGGCGTCCCTGGCTTTCCGGTACATGGTGTCGATCTCGTCGTTGCTCACGAGTCCGGACATCTTGTACTTCCAGGTCCAGCCCCGGTCAAGTAGTTCGCCCATGCGGTCGATCTCCCCGGCCGCGAGGGCTGACCGCGCGCTTTGCGCCACGGACTTGATCTCTTTCACCAGGGCGAACTTGCCGGTCATGTTCGCTTTCTGCTCGCGCAGGATGGTCTCCGCCTTGCGGGTCTTGTTGGTGTAGAACAGCATCAGGCTTTCGCTCAACCGTTCCGCGTGGCCGTCGGCGAGGCCGAGGCGTTCCACCTCCACGCCGCCGGGTCGGAACGTAAACCCGCACAGTCCGCCGTAGGCCGCGATGTACTGGTCCTGCTTCCCGATGGGCTGGCCGCACCGTTCGATCTCGATTTCGCAGGCGTCCTGTGCCAGTTTCTCGGTAGGCTGCGGGTTGCCGCAATAGGTATACAGGGCATTCAGCAGGCCGACCGTGATGCTGCTCGAGGACCCCAGGCCCGATCCCTCGGAAGGGATGTCCGTCAGCGTCGTGATTTCCACGCCCCGGGTCACGCCGGTGAGCCGCAGTGCCTCCCGGATCAGGTCGTGCTCGATCTCATCGGGATGATCGACGGCCTCCCGCTTCGAGTAGTTGATGTAGATGCGGTCGTCGAACCGTTCGTTGATGATGACGAAGATGTACTTGTCGATGGCCGCGCTGACGACCAGGCCGTCCTCCCGTTCGTAGAAATCGGTGAAATCCGTGAGGCCGCCGGCGAAGCTGATGCGCAGGGGCGTCTGGGTGATGATCATGGATTCCCGCCGGTGGTTTCGTCGGTGGGGCCTGCCCGCCCTTTGTCGCTGGGGTTCGCCGACCGCGCGTCGGTGGGACCAGCCTTCGGTGCGTCGCCGCGGCCTGCCTGCCCTTTGTCGCTGGGGTGCGCCGCCCGCACGCCGGTGGGGCCTGCCTTTGGTGCGTCGCCGCGGCCGGCCCGCCGCGCCAGGTAGTCGTCCAGGGCGTCCTCCCAGGAAGGCATTTCCGCGATGCCCAGGGACCGGATCCGGTCGTTGTCCAGCACCGTGTACAGGGGCCGGGCGGCGGGTGCGCCGTATGCTTCGGTGGTCGTGGGTTTCACGGCCGCTTCGATGCCTGTCTTACTAAATATGGTCCGTGCAAAGTCATAGTAGGAACACGCGCCGCCGTTGGTCACATGGTACGTCCCGAAGGCATCGGTGGCCACCAGTTCCGCAAGCGCGCTTGCCAAATCGGCCGTCCCCGTGGGCGACATCACCTGGTCGCTCACCACGACCACTTCCCGTCTTTCCGTGCCGGCCCGGATCATGGCCTCGACGAAATTGTATCCTTTCCCGCCCCCGCCGGAGTGGCCGAACAGGCCGGTGGTGCGGATGATGAAATGGCGGTCCCAGGTCGAACGCACCAGGTGTTCGCCGGATAGCTTGGCTGTGCCGTAGACGTTCAGGGGCAAGGGCAGGTCATCCTCCCGGTAAGGCCGGTCCGCCGTGCCGTCGAAGACGAAATTCGTACTGACGTGCACCAGTTTCGCCCCGTACATGCGGCAGGCCATGGCCAGGTGCCAAGGACCGAAGGCATTGACGGCGAAAGTCTGGTCGGGATGGGACTCGCACTCGTCGACCCGGTGGTACGCCGCGGTATTGATCACCGCATCCGGCCGGTGGTCCTTCAGCAGGCCGTAAACGCGGTGTTTCTCGGTGACGTCGAGTTCGCCGTGGGTACACGGAATCAGTTCGTGCTCCGCCAGCGATCGCTGCAGGTCCGTACCCAGTTGGCCCCGGGCCCCGGTTATGAGGATGCGCATCTGATCCTGTTGTTCATCTGGTCCGGGTCGTCGTCGACGGTAACGGCCGGGCTACGCGGAACCCTTGCGGCCGGGCTACGCGGAACCCGGGCGGCCTGAGCGCCCGCAGGCGCCCTCGTCGTCGCCCCCGAGGTTACGCGTTCCGCAGATGTTGCTCGACGACACCCGGTGCCTGGCCCACGGCTTCGTCGATCCGGGACGCGTCCTTCCCACCTGCCTGTGCCATATGGGCCTTCCCACCTCCGCCGCCGCCGATGAAGGCGGCCACATCCCGCGCCAACTTGCCCGCGTGGAGGCCGCGCCCGGAAATTGCGCCGTCGGTCACCACGACGATGCAGACGGGGCGTTCCTCGAAGCTGGCGAACAGCACGCCGACCGCTGCGCCGGAAAGGCGCTCGCGCAGCGTGTCTCCCATGGCGCGGAGGGTGTCCATGTCCGGGCAATCCACCCGGCCCGCGGCGACGGCGACGCCGTCCGCGTCCACGGCGCCGTCTATGAGTTCATCGGCCCAGTTCTGCGACGAGGACCGGCCCATTTCCCGGATGTGCCGTTCCAGCTCGCGGACCCGCGCAGTCAGGTCCCCGGCCCTTTTCGCCAGGTCATCCGGCTCGCTCTTGAGGGCCTCCGCGGCCCCCGCGACGAGTCCTTCGTCCCGCTTGACGGCTTCGTACGCGCCGGCGCCGGTCAGGGCCTCCACCCGCCGCACGCCGGCGGCGATGCCCGATTCACGGACTAGCCGGAACAACCCGATCTCGCCCGTGGCGCCGAGGTGGGTGCCGCCGCACAGCTCCAGGCTCACCTCGCCGATGCGCACCACGCGCACCCGGTCCTCGTACTTTTCGGTGAAAAGCGCCATGGCGCCCTGATGCTTCGCGTCTTCCAGGTCGGTTTCGAACGGCTCGACGCGGATGTTCTCCCATACGAGCTCGTTGACCCGGCGTTCGATCGCGTTCTGTTCTTCGGGCGTGACGGCGCTGAAATGCGAGAAATCGAAACGCAACCGGTCGGGCGCGACCACGGAGCCTCGCTGTTCCACGTGGGCGCCCAGGGTCTCCCGAAGCACGGCGTGCAGGAGGTGGGTCGCCGTATGGTTCCGCATGATGGACTGCCTGCGGTCCGCGTCGACCCGCGCGGTGACGGTCATGCCGGGCTTGAGATCGGCGGCGCTGTCCGGGTCGCAGTGGTGGATGATGGTGTCGCCGTCTCGCGTGGTGTCCAGCACGGCGATCCGCCCGCCCGATTCCGTCTCAAGCCAGCCGGCGTCGCCCACCTGTCCGCCCGATTCGGCGTAGAAGGGGGTTTGGGTGAGGACGACGGCACCGCCCTCGGCCGTTACCACCTCGGCATCTTCGACGGCGAGCGTATCGTATCCGAGGAATACAGTAGGGTTTTCAACCTGAACATCAGTGGTGACTGATGGCGTGCCAGCCGTAACCCTCGCTTTGGTGGATCTTTCCCGCTGCTGCCCCATCTCCACCTCGAAGCCGGCCATATCCACTTTCATGTCCTTCTCACCGGCCATCAACTGCGTCAGATCCACGGGGAAACCGTAGGTATCGTACAGTTTGAAGGCCTCTTCGCCCCGGATTTCATTTCGTCCTTCGGCGCCTGCCCGTTCGACGATATTCTCGAAGAGTTCGATGCCGTGATCGAGCGTGCGCCCGAAGCTCTCCTCTTCGGACCGGATCACCTTCTCCACCTTTTCCTGCGCGGCGGAGAGTTCCGGGTAGGCCGCGCCCATCTCTTCGGTGAGCGTCGGCACGAGCCGGTAGAGGAAGGGATCGGCCAGGCCGAGATTGCGGCCATACCGCGCCGCGCGGCGGAGGATGCGCCTGAGGACGTAGCCCCGTCCTTCGTTGGAAGGCTGGGCGCCGTCGGCTATGGCGAAGGCCAGGGCCCGGACGTGGTCGGCGAGCACGCGGTAGGCCACGGCCGTATCCCC
Organism: Gemmatimonadota bacterium; assembly: GCA_009835325.1. NCBI lineage: Bacteria > Pseudomonadati > Gemmatimonadota > Gemmatimonadota bacterium. The sequence continues at coordinate 70,118 of VXWP01000087.1, forward strand.
TTCCGCGTAGGGATGTTGCGACAGTTCTCCGATGTGGTCCATCAGCGGGCGAAACACGTCGGTTTCGTAGTTCGAATCCACGCCCTGGAGGATGCTGAGCATCCGTTCGAAGCCCATGCCCGTGTCGACGTGTCGGGAGGGCAGGGGCGTCAACGCGCCGTCGGCGCTCCGGTCGTACTGGATGAAGACCAGGTTCCAGATTTCCACGTATCGTGTGCAGTCTCCGTTGACCCCGCAGACGTGGCCGGGATCATCCTTCCGGCCGCACCGCTCCGGACCCAGGTCGTAGTGGATTTCCGAGTTGGGACCGCAGGGTCCGGTCTCGCCCATTTCCCAGAAGTTGTCCTTCTCGTCGAATCTCAGGACCCGGTCGCCTGCGATGCCGGTATGTTGTTTCCAGATGGACTCGGCCTCGTCATCCTCACGGAACACGGTCGCCCACAGCCGTTCGGCGGGGAGTTCCCACCGTTCCGTGAGCAGCTCCCAGGCCCATCCGATGGCTTCTTCCTTGTAGTAGTCGCCGAAGGACCAGTTCCCGAGCATTTCGAAGAAGGTCTGGTGGACGGGCGATCGGCCCACGTCCTCCAGGTCGTTGTGCTTGCCGCCGGCGCGAATGCACTTCTGGAAATCCGTCGCGCGCACGTATTCGCGGGTGCTTTTCCCCAGGAAAACGTCCTTGAACTGGTTCATCCCCGCGTTGGTGAAGAGCAACGTGGGATCGTCCCAGGGCACGACGCTGGCGCTCGGCACGATCGAGTGATCGCGGTCGGCGAAAAAGCCGGTAAAGGACTTTCGCAGTTCGGCTCCGGTCAATTTCGGAACTCCTCTATCTCGTCCAGTACGCGATGGACGACCTGGTAAATGACGGCCTGCCCGAACCCCCGTCTGCCCAGGAAGGCGACCATGCGGCGGTGCGCCGCGTCGCGGTCGAGCCGGGCATATCGATGGGACTGGCGGCGCAGCACCTCGTAGGCCCGTTCGGTCTCCCCCTCGCCGGATGCACTTTCCTCGAGGGCGGTTTCGACGACTTCGGCGTCAATCCCCTTCTGACGCAACTCGCGGCGCAGCAGGGACAGGCCGGCCGGTCTTCTCCGAAGCCGTTCGTCGATCCACAGCTGGGCGAAACGCCCGTCGTCGATCAGTCCCGCATGCTCCAGCCGGTCCAGCACCTGGTCGATCACCTCGTCCGGCCGGCCCCTGGACTTGAGCTTCACCGCCAGCTCGCGTCGCGTACGCATGCGGTGGTCGATGAGCCGGTGGGCTTCCGTCATGGCCCGGGAGACGCCGTCGGCCAGTTCCACTTCCTGCAGCCGCTCCGGGTCCATCGCCTGTCCGTCGAAGAGTCCGAACCGGAGGAAGGTCTCTTCGGTGATCGTCAGAATGCGCTCGCCGTCGATCGTGACCTTGCGTTCCCGTCGCCCTCCGCTCCCCCGCGGCGTGATATCCGTTATGGTCGGCATGATCATTCCAGTTGGTCAATCCAGTTCGACATGATCGATGACCGTGTACAACGGCCCGTCGGGTTTCAGGTCGCTCTTCACCACGGCCGCGCGTTTCACCGTAAACGGTTCCGTCTCGAAGGCCATGTCCCCGATCAGATCCGTCAGCTTGGCCAGGCCCCGCGGCGATCGTACCCGGCCGATGGTCAGGTGCGGCGAAAAGGGCCTTTCCTCCCGAACGAAGCCGCGGGCGTGCAGTTCGTTCTCGATGCGCTGCTGCATGGCGACCAGTTCGCTCCGTCCTTCTTCGATCGAAATCCAGAAGACGCGCGGGCGGTTCATATCCGGGAACGCGCCGATGCGTCCCAGCTTCAGGTCGAAGGCGCCCGCCGAATCGAGCGCCGCGCCCAGCCCATCGCGAATGACCGCCGGCTGGTCCGTCTCGATGTTGCCGAGGAACTTCAGCGTGACGTGGATGTTGTCCGGTTCGACCCACTTGATGTCGGTGCCCGTCGACTTAAGGTGATTGATCAGTTGTGCGATCCGGTCCCTGGCGGAATCCGGGACTTCCACGGCGATGAACGTACGCATCGAATACCTTTCTACGTGGCCTGTGGGTTGTCTACGTGACCTGTGGGTTGAGGATCCCGGGGACCCGGTTCGTGCCGGACGCGTGGGTGAGTGCCTGCCGCAGCAGGTTCAGGGCGGCCAGCGCGGCCCGGGTCTTGTTGACCTGCCGGTCCGGCCCCAGCATGAGTTTTCGCGTCTCGACACCGTCCGCCGAGGCGAGACCCAGGTAGACCAGTCCCACCGGCTTCTCGGGCGTCCCGCCTCCGGGCCCGGCGACGCCGGTAGTGGACAGTCCGTAGGTGGCGCCGCTGGTATGCCGGATGCCCTGGGCCATGGCTGCCGCGGTTTCCTCGCTCACCGCGCCGTGGCGATCGATCGTGCTCACCGGTACTTCCAGGCGCGCCATTTTCGCGGCGTTGCTGTAGGACACGACCCCTTCCAGCAGGTAGTCGGAACTGCCCGGCACGTCGGTCATGCGGGAGGACACGAGGCCGCCGGTGCAGGATTCGGCGATCGCCACGGTCGCGTCCGCCTCCCGGAGCAGGCGTCCCACCACCTCTTCGAGGGTATCGTCGTCCACGCCGTAGATATGCTCGCCGGCCCGGTCGATCATCCTTGTTTCGACGGCTTCGATGCGCCGCCGGGCTTCCTCCCCGGTGCGGCCCTCGGCCGTAAGCCGCAGGTTTACCCCGGACTCCTGGGGCAGGGAGGCGATCTTGACGTCCTCGGCCGCTTCGATGACATCGCCGATGATCTGGGAGAGATTCGATTCGCCGATGCCCGTGGTGCGGATCCACCGGTGCAGGATGACCCTCCCCGCGCCCTGGTCCTTCAGCCGCGGCAGCACCTGTTCGTTCAGCATCTTCTTCATCTCGCGAGGCACGCCCGGCATGACGAACACGGCGGCGTCGTGGTGGCGTACCAGGAAGCCGGGCGCCGTCCCCACGGGATTGTCGAGCACCTCGGCGTGCCGGGGCATATAGGCCTGGATGCGGTTCGATTCCGGCATGACCATGCCCCGCTGGGTGAACATCCGCTCCACGGTCTCCATGATTTCGGGATGAAAGACCAGGTCCTGTCCAATCGCCTCGGCGATGACGGTCTTGGTCACGTCGTCGTGCGTCGGTCCGAGCCCGCCCGTGACGAGCACCACGTCTGCCTGCCGGCACACGGTTTCCAGGGCCCGGCCGATGCCTGGTCCCTCGTCGCCCACGGTCATGGAACAGACCGGCTCGATACCCGTTTCCGTCAAGCGCCGGCCGATATAGGCGGCGTTGGTATCGACCACGGAACCGTAGAGCAGTTCGTCGCCGATCGTGATGATCGCGGCGGACTTCATGACAAGAACCCCGTTATGATCCGCAGGAGGAGATGGGCGTAGACCGCGGCCACGACATCGTCCATCATGACCCCCAGCCCACCGGGTAGGCGCTGCACCCGGTCGCAGGGAAAGGGTTTCCAGATATCCAGGACGCGAAACAGGACGAACCCCGCGATCACGGTCAACAGGTCGAAGGGCATGCCGGCGAAGACGATCAGGACGCCGGCGATTTCATCGATGACGATCCTGGGCCCGTCGTGGCCGAAGAGGGGTTCCGCCCGGCTTGATACCCAGACGCCGAGGACGAAAAAGAGCACGGTGACCAGCAGGTAATAGGGCAAGCTCAGCCCGAGCGGACCGGTCAGCGCCCAGACCAGCCCCAGCCCCAGAACGCTGCCCGCCGTGCCGGGCGCGTGGGGCGTGTAGCCGACATAACATCCGGTCGACAGCAAGGTGATCAAAGCGCGCATGCCTACCTCAGCAGACTGGTGAATATGGACCGGTTCTTGACCACGTAATCCAGGCCGGAACTGACCGTGAGCACCATGGAGACGAAGACCATGCCGTTGAGGACCCACCAGGCGATATCATCGAATTCCCCGTTCCACTGGCCGAAGGCGATCATGGTCGTCTGGACGTTGATATAGAGCAGGATGATCACGATGACCACCATCTGCGAGGCGGTCTTCCACTTGGCCACCTGGGTCGGCAGGATGAGCAGGCCACGGTACGCCGCGATACACCGCAGGCCGGTCACGATGAAGTCCCTTCCGATGATGACCAGGACCATCCACGTATAGATGTAACCGAGGGACGCGAAGCAGATCAGCGCGGTGGACGTGAGGATCTTGTCCGCGAGAGGGTCCATGAACTTGCCGAAACTGGTGATCACCCCGGTCTTGCGCGCCAGGTAGCCGTCGTAGAGGTCCGTCAGCGCCGCGATCATGAAGATGACCAGCGCGATATATCGTGTATACAATGTATCTACCAAGAAGAAGACCATGAAGATGGGACTCAGGATGATGCGGAATATGGTCAGCTTGTTGGGCAGGTTCATGGCGGCAAGGGGATCGACGGTTCGGTCCGGCGGACTCGATTCGGTTCCGGGTTACAACTCCGTGCGGCCTTCCAGGGCGCGGGCGAGGGTCACTTCGTCGGCGTACTCCAGGTCGCCGCCCATGGGAAGACCCCTGGCGAGACGGGTAACCCGCACGCCCAGGGGCTTAATCAGGCGGCTGAGGTAGAGCGCGGTGGCTTCTCCCTCGATATTGGGATTGGTCGCGATGATGACCTCTTCCACCGAATCGCCCATCCTGTCCACGAGCTCCCGGGCGCGTATGTCGTCCGGAGTGATGTTGTCGAGGGGCGAAAGCGCGCCGTGGAGCACGTGGTACAGGCCGCGGTATTCTCCCGTGCTTTCGAGCGTGATCACATCGCGGGGCTCTTCCACCACGCAGATGGTCTCCGGTTTACGCCGGGCGTCGTGACAGATCTCACACGTTGCGGACTCGGTGATGTTCCAGCACACGCTGCAGTACCGGACCTTCTCCTTCACCGCGCGGATGGCGTCGGACAACGAAAAGGCGCGTTCGGCGGGCCCCTTCAGTATATGGAAGGCCAGCCGCTGGGCCGTCACCCTGCCGATGTTGGGCAGGCGGCTCAACTCGTCCACCAGGATTGCCAGGGCCTCGGAACTGTATTTGCGCACCATGGGTTTACATCCAGTACGACCGGGCAGCAAGACCGGACGGTAAGACCGGACCGGGACCGGCGAAACGTCTCGCGACGGAGTGTTACGGACCCAGGCCGGGGATGTTCAGTCCGCCGGTGATCTGGCCCATTTCCTGGTTCACCAGTTCCTGCGCCTTCTGCTGGCCCTGGTTGACGGCGGCCAGTATGAGATCTTCGAGCATTTCCACGTCATCGGCGTCCACCACGGCCGGATCGATCCTGATCTCCACGACGCTCAGCCTGCCGTCGACCACCGCGGTAACCATCCCGCCGCCCGCAGTGCCTTCGACCCGCTTCCCGGCCATTTCTTCCTGTATCTGCATCATCTTCTTCTGCATCCGCTGGACGCGCTTCATCATGCCCGACATGCCCTTGGCCATGTTATTTTCCTTTCCTGCCCGCCTTCGCTGGCCGCGACCCGGACTCAGTCCGTCACGATCTGGCCGTCGAAGGCCTCCACAATTTTCCGGACGGCCGGATCCTTCGCGGCGCCCGCGCGGGTGTTTGCCGCCTGGCCGCCTGTTTTGCCGGCCGTAGTGGTGTCCGGTGTTTCGCTGACGATTTCTTCGGCCGAACCGGGATATTCGTCCAGACCGGCCCCGGCGTCATCGGCCCCGGCGTCATCGGCCGGGTCGTCGTCACCGGACATACTCGCTGCTGCGTCATCGGTTTTCTGTGTGGTGATTTCCGCCGCCGTGCTTCCGCCTCCACCTGTCATTTCCGCACCGGCGTCATCGGTTTTCGGTTTGGTGACATACGCCGCGGCGCTTTCGTCGATCTCGCATTCGATCCGGACCGGTATGCCCAGTACCCTGGTGCTTTCCGATTGTATCAGCGATTTGTTTTCACGTTTTTCCATCTGCTGCATATGAAACACATGGCCGGATTCGAACCTCAGGGTAAGCCTGAAGGGAGCTTCCGGACCGGCGTCATCGGGAAGCGAGCAGTCCGAAAGCACGGCTTCTGCCAACAGGATGCCCAGGCCGTTTCTTTGCCGGGTGATCTCATCCACGATGGCGGGCCATCGGTTGCGGGCTTCGCGGAGATCCAGTTTCGGGGAAGTCGGTGTGGCCGCCGATGATTCGGTGGATGCCGCCGCCGACTCGGTGGACTCCGGCGATGACTCGGAGGATGCCGCGGGTAACTCGGTGACCGTCGATGGCTCAGTGGATGTCGCGGAGCTTTGGTCCGCATTAGCGTCTGGTGCGGGTGATGGCGCAGGTGCGGTGCCTGCCGTTGAATCGACAGTCTGAGAGGACGGGGTTTCGGGAGCCTCAGTGCCGGAAACCTCTGTCCCGGAAGCCTCTCCACCGTCTCCCGCTCCTCCCTCTTCCGCTCCTCCCTCTTCCGTTTCCACGCGCCGGGCCATTTCGGACAGGCGGGCCATGACGTCGGTCAACTGCACCGATCGGGCTATGCGTATCATGCGCACGACACCGGTCTCGAGCTGCACCCGGGGAAGCGCACTGGTCTTTACCGACTGTTCCATCTGCGTGGCCAGCTGCGAGAGTCTGAGCAGGTCTTCCGTCTCGAATCGTCCGGCCTGTTCCCGGAAGCGGTCCAACGCGAGGGCGGCGTCTCCGATCAGCACTTCCGCTTCGGGCGCCGCCTTGACGACGAGCAGGTTGCGCAGGTGTTCCAGGATGCCCAGGACGATCTCCTCGAGATCGTGTCCCTGGCCGAAGATCCGGTCGACCAGTTCCAGCCCTTTGGGCACGTCCTGTTCCGCCACGATGTCCAGCAACTCGAAGTAGACGTCCTGGTCCACGATGCCCAGGACCTCCGCCGCCTCGCCGGCGGTCAGCGCCTCGCCGCCGAAGGCGACGACCTGGTCCAGCAGGCTTTCGGCGTCCCGCATGCTGCCGTCCACCCGGCGCGCGATGAGGGCGAGGGCCTCGCGCTGGACGTCGTACCCGCTCTTCTCGCTGATCATGGCCAGGTGATCCACGATGGTGGGCCCCGATATGCGCCTGAAGTCGAAGCGCTGGCACCGGGAGAGCACGGTGGGGATTACCTTCCGGGGGTCCGTCGTCGCGAAGATGAAGTACACGTGGGCAGGGGGCTCTTCAAGCGTCTTCAACAGGGCGTTGAAGGCCTCCTTGGTCAGCATGTGCACTTCATCGATGATGTAGATCTTGTGCTTGCCCTGGCTGGGCGTGTACTTGACGCTCTCGAGCAGATGCGTCCGGACCTGTTCGACCCGGTTGTTGGACGCGCCGTCGATTTCCAGCACGTCGACGCTGCGTCCTTCCGAGATTTCCCGGCAGAACGTGCAGACGTTGCAGGGCGTCACCGTGGGACCGTCGACGCAGTTCAGGGCCTTGGCCAGGATGCGGGCCGTGGTCGTCTTGCCCACGCCGCGGGGTCCGGCGAAGAGGTAGGCATGGGCGATCTGGCCCGCCTGAATGGCGTTTTTCAGCGTGGTGGTTACGTGTTCCTGCCCGATCACGCCGTCGAATTCCTGGGGGCGCCATTTTCGGGCGGTGACTTCGTAGGCCAATGCCCAACCCTCCATGCCTGGGTTACTCGGGACAAGAGGCAGGCGGAACGAAGGGGAAAAGATAAAGCGGTCGTGCACCCACCCTCGAATCTACTCGTATCGAGGCATCCGTGCCGCCGGCTCCGGCCAGGCGCTCCCGCGGCACACGCTTCATGCGCTTACCGCTGCTACCTTCCGGTCCTGACGGGGTTGGGCGTTGTCACGTTGCGCGGGACCTGACTTTCAATACCGGATGCAGCGCATACCGGCGACGCAAGTGCGATCCTCGGGATGGGAATTCGATCCCGCTGTAGCGGGTTGCGGGTTACAGGGCACCGCTAACTCCCCATCTAGCACGACCGTAATCGATCCAAGCCTGTAATACGGATGGCGGGGACACCGGCTGCCTTGAACACCGACTGCCTGGCGCCCGGCCTTCCGAGTGGAGCAGAGCGGAATCGAACCGCCGACCTCCAGATTGCGATTCTGGCGCTCTCCCAACTGAGCTACTGCCCCAAAACAATTACGGAGAGGGTGGGATTCGAACCCACGGTCCACATGGTGAACACACGCTCTCCAGGCGTGCCGATTCAACCGCTCTCGCACCTCTCCCAGGTCAATGTCTGAAGCCATTGCCGTGGCCGGTAGCCATCCTCCGGGATTCCGTTCAGCAGGCTGTAGAACGGAGAGGGTGGGATTCGAACCCACGGTGCCCGAAGGCACAACGGTTTTCGAGACCGTCCGATTCAACCACTCTCGCACCTCTCCGGCAACCTCGGTTCGTCAACTGTATCGCCCGCTCCCCTTTTCGCCCTGAAGAATTCTTTCAACAGCCCTGAACAGGTTTCCGCCAGCACCCCTCGCGTTACAGCCACCTGGTGATTCAACCGGGTGTCCCGCACGATATCGCGCAGGGACCCACAGGCCCCGGTCTTGGGATCGTCTGCCCCGTACACGATTTCGTCCAGTCGAGCCAGTACGATCGCGCCCGCGCACATGGCGCAGGGTTCCAGCGTAACGTAGAGCGTGGCACCGGCCAGCCGTTCATAGCCCTGCGTTGAACTGGCTTCCCGGATCGCGAGCATCTCGGCATGAGCCGTGGGATCGCGCAACCGTTCCACGCGATTCTGGCCCCGGCCGATGATCACGCCATCGTGAACGATCACGGCTCCGACGGGCACATCACCGGCGGCTCCCGCCGACCGGGCTTCTTCCAGCGCCAGCCTGAGCCATTCTTCGTGTTCGCCCTCGTTCGTTCTCATGCTCCCGCGTCCCACGGAAAATACGCCCGGAGGGAGTCGAACCCCCAACCTCCTGATCCGTAGTCAGGTGCTCTATCCAATTGAGCTACAGGCGCTCAGGACCAGCATAACAGAGCACCGCAAACTACAGAACAGACCCGTCAAAGTCAAGTGGATTCTGACGCCTGATCCGTAGTCCGGAGCGCCACGAATCAGGCTGTCAGAAAGCGTCGTGAACCCGCCGTTCCAGATAGATTCTTCCCCGTTCGACGTATCCTTCCGCGGTCCGGTGTATGCGTTCGATCTGCTCGTCCGTGACGGAACGTATCACACGTCCGGGAACGCCTACGACCAGGGAGCCCGGAGGTACTTCCGTGTTTTCGAGCACCAGTGCGCCGGCGCCGATGATGCTGTGCCTGCCGATCCGCGCGCCGCTGAGGATCACGGCGCCCATGGAAATCAGCACGTGGTCCTCCACCACCGCGCCGTGGACGATGGCGCGGTGCCCCACGGTTACGCCCTTGCCCAGTTCGGTGGGCATGCCGGCGTCGATGTGGAGGACGCTGCCGTCCTGCACGTTAGTTCCCTCGCCGATGGTTACGGGCTCGTCGTCCGCCCGGATCACCACCTGGAACCAGACGCTCGCGTCCTTGCCGATGTCGACGGCGCCGATCAGGTCGGCGCTTTCTGCCACGAAGACGGACGGATGGATGCGGGGAGCGTGGTGGACGTACTGGTTGGAAGTCATGTGAGGCTCGAAATCTGTCGGCGGCGTGGCCGGCCGTGCGCTAACCGGCTGCGTCCTGTCCGGGCACTACCCTGGGGATCACATAAGGCCCTCTTGGAACGACCGCTATGGTGGCGCCGGCGCCGTGACGCTTCAGTGCCCGTGTAATGCCGGCCTCGACGGACGGTACCGGCTCGACCAGGCAGTCCCGGACGTCGTCGTCACTCAGCCCGTCCGTGTAAAGATACACCCGGCCCTTCTTAAGCGCCTTGACCAGTTCCTCGATCTCCCACTGGTCGATGGTGAACACGCCCGGTTGCTGAATCCAGTGGATGAAGGCGTCGATGTCCGTCGTCTTCCGAAGCAGTTCTTCGAACTCCGCGCTTCCGATCCCGTCGGCGCATCCCGCGGCGATGACGATGGAACCGTCTTCTTTCAGGATGTCGAGCACGCCGACCATGCCCTTCACCGCCTGGTAGAAGGTGGTGTCCAGGGGATAGCCGGCCGACGAGGTCACGACGATGTCCACCGGTTCTTCGACGGAGGCCACGACCATGCCGTCCACGTGGCGGACGCCTTGCCGGTGCGCCCGGTCGAGCTCGCCGGCAAACACCCCGGTGATCTGGCGGTCTTCGTCCATGGCCACGTTGAGGATGAAATCCACCCCGGCCCGCCGGGCGATTTCCAGCGCGGCCTCGTGGAGCGGGTTGCCGTCGAGCACGCCCGTCGTGGCGTTGGGATGCTCCAGGATACCGGGTCCGTGAAGATGCTCGATCGTCTCCACGCCCACGAGTCCGGGCGCGACCAGCTTGCGTCCGCCCGAGTACCCGGCCATGAAGTGCGCCTCGATCAGCCCGGTCAGCACCTTGAGGTCGCTTTCCACGTATCTGCGGTCCACGCGGATAGGGATCCCTGTGCTGGTGGCGCCCAGGTCGGCCTGTTCGTTCCCGTTGCGGGAGACGTGGTTGACGACGGGATACCGGTCCACCACGTCGCCGGTCAGGGTCTCGCGAAGCTGTTCCTCGTCCATGGGGGCGTGCAGTCCCGTGGCGACCAGCAGGGTGACATCCGCCGGTCTGATCCCGCTTTGCTCCAGGCATTCAAGGAGCGGCGGCAGGATAATGTCGTGGGGGACGGGACGCGTTATGTCGGAGACGACCACGCACGCGTCGCGGCGGCCCCGGGCGATTTCCGCAAGGGGCGGACCGGCCACGGGCCGCTGCAGGGCCTCCCGGGTCGAGGTCACCGGATCATCCAGCGGGGGCGTCTCCCGCATATTGAGGACAGCGGCCAGGTTCTCGTCCGGGACGCTTACCTCGAGGCCGGATTTATGGTAGTCGAGGGTGATGTTCACGGGGGCTCCCTACGGATCATCTAGCTCGATTTCGAGTCCGGGTCCCGGCGAAGGTTCGAGTATGCCCGCAGCGCCGGCATCCATCATGACCGGCGCCAGTTCATCGGGGTTGTCGTGGAGCGCCACGATGGCTCCGCTGCTGCCCGCCAGCTTGGCGCCGGACGCGCCTGCACGCCGGGCGAGTTCGATGAACCGGTCGTCCTCGGGATTGGATCCGCCGAGTGACTGCGTCAGCGCCTGGTTCTCGTTCATCAATTCTCCCAGCGCGTCGATCCGGTTATCGAGGATCGCTTTCTTGCCTTCCCGGGCCAGGGCCGCGATGGCGCTATATGCTTCGACCACTTCGGTTTCCCCGGCAAGCCAGCGTTCCCGCAAGGGGGTGTGCACGCCTCCGGAGACGCGCTGGCCTCCCGTGATGACTACGACAAGCGGCAGGGCCGGGTCGGGAGCCATCTGTTCCATGGTGGCGAAAGGATCGGTCCCGTATTCCAGGTGGAATTCCTTTCCCCTGAAATCCATGTAATGAAGCCCGCCGAAGGTGCACATGTAGGCGTCCTGGTACCCGCAGAAAGTCAGGTTCTGGTACTCGATCCCGCGAACGAGCTCCGCCTGGTGGTACGGATTGTGGCGGATACCGCGGTAGGCGAGCAGCCCGGCGACCATCGATACGAGTAGCGCGGTCGATCCCGACAGGCCGGCGCGGAAGGGGATGCCGGTCGACCACGAGATCCTGGCGAGCAGATCCGTAGATTCGGTTCCGGTCAACGCGACCCGGGCGATATCGAAAATGTCCTCACGTAGGGCCAGGTCGTCGGACGACGCAATGACGCGCTGCTCGGTGCCGGCGTCCAGGACCAGGCGGTCCGCCGGCTGGATCCTGACCCGCGCCCGCTCCTTGGTCGAGCACGAAATCACGCTGCCGCCGTACATGTCCGTAGGATTTCCCACTATGCCGACACGGCCGGGTGCGGATGCGGTTAGGGTCCCGTTCATTTGGACTCCACCCGGCGCGTATCTAGCAGACCATGCAGCCCGTGCGGACCATGCAGCCCGTGCGGACCATGCGGACCACCTGATCGACAATCGCGCCGAAACGCACGCAGTATGCACTCGGTAATCATGATTCGTTCAACCGCCCTCGGAGAAGATCGCGGAAAGCCGGTCCGTCGGTCTCGTCCTCCACGGCGTAATCGGCAAAGGCTTCCCAGTAGGTCAAAGGCGTACCGATGTCGTAGCGCCGGTCGGCGGACCCCAGGGGTACGCACCAGACATTTCCACCGGGGCCGGCCGGTCCGCGCGCGCCGACGTCGCCCCCCGGACCGCCCAAGCCACCTGGGTTGCCCGCCCTTAGCAGGCCGCGGATGGCGTCGGCGAGCCAGAGTTCGCCGTTTGTTCCACGCGGCGTCGCCTCGAGCGCGGGGAAGATGCCGGGACCACAGATGTATCGGGCCGATACGGCGTAACGGCTGGGTGCGCTATCCGCAGGCGGTTTCTCCACGATATCGTCGATGGAGAAGGCCGCGTCCGATACGTACCTGGGCTTTACGATACCGTACCGCGACACCTTGTCTTCGGGCACGTGCTCCACCGCGATGGTGCACGCGGCGTCTTCCTTCCCGTGGGTCGCCATCATGCGACGCAGGACGCTGTCTTTCCCCGTCGACCGGATGACAGCGTCGCCCCAGGCCACGACGAAGGCGTCCGATCCCGCAAAGGCCTCACCCAGGCGCACGGCGTCGCCGTTTCCGGCCGGAACCTCCTGGCGCACGAATGAATAGTTCAGTGCGGGCAGCCCGTTCTCATCTACGTTACCCGGCTCCCGCCGTGCATCGGGCGGCCCATCGGAAGGTCCGCCGGGCGATTTTGCCGCCCCGTCCGAAGGTCCACCATGCACGAAGTATTCCTCGATCGCCTTTTTGCGGCTGGAGGTCACGAAGAGGATGCGCTCGATCCCCGCGGCCGCCAGTTCATCCACAACGTGGTGAATGGCCGGTTTGCGCCCGAGGGGCAACATTTCCTTGGGGACAGATCGCGTAAGCGGCAGCATCCGCGTGCCCAGGCCCGCGACGGGCACGACGGCCTTGCGGATCATCCCCCACCTTCCTGTCGCGCGTTCCGAACCGCCTCGACGTATTTCCGGGCCGTATCGGTGAGCACATGCCATTCGCCCGCGGCCACGGCGGCCTTGTCGACCAGGTTTCCGCCCACGGCCACGGCGCAGGCGCCTGCCCGGATGAAGTCGCCCGTGTTGTCCAGGTCCACTCCGCCCGTGGGCATGAGATCGATCTGGGGGAGCGGCGCCTTGACGTCCTTGAAATAGCGGGGTCCCACCGCCGTTGCGGGAAACACCTTCACGATGTCTGCGCCACATTCCCAGGCCGTCAGGATCTCGGTCGGGGTCAATGCACCGGGAATGATGACCTTGTCGTACCGTCGGCAGAGGGTGATGACGTCCGGGTTCAGCGTAGGCGTCACGATGTATTCGGCGCCGGCCAGGATCGCCGCACGGGCCGTTTCGGGGTCCAGCACGGTGCCCGCGCCGAGGAGGATCTCGTCCCCCAGCCGGTTCGCGCATTCGCCGATGGCGTCCAGGGCCCCGGGCGTCGTCATGGTGATCTCGACGGCTCCGATGCCGCCCCTGCCGATGGCCTGGGCGACCTGGACCAGCGCGTCGGGCCGGTCCGCCCTCAGTACCGCGACCACGCCACAGGCCTTGATGGAAGCGAGGTTTTCAGATCTCGAAGACATGGATATTCTCCAACGGATGTTACTCCAGGGTGACCTTCACCTTGCGCTCCGGCCGCTCGTGCAGGTGCCCGTGTCCCGTCAGCGCCACGCCGAGACGGATGGACGGCTTGCCGCCCACTGGGAAAATGTGATGGAACGTCAGGGCCGGTACGAAGATGAAATCTCCCGCCTTCGCGTGGACGGTCTCGTCACGGCCCTCGATCACCCAGTCGATCTCGCCCTCCAGCACCAGCCACCACTCGTCGTAATCGTGGCAGTGATTGTCGTTGATCGTGCCCGATTCCTGCCAGATGAACGCCGCGGTCACGTGGTCCGCGGCAACGACGGCGCAGGAGGCGGGCGGTGGGCCGATCCGTTCCTTGATCTCCTCGATATTGATACGGTTGAGCGTAGCGTGCATGATCGGATTCGGCGGGGCCATCGGGGTGCTCCTTTGGTGAACCGGGCCTACGCGACCCGGTACTTCGATACGGTTTCCTCGTCTACCGTGACGCCCAGCCCGGGTCCGTCGGGCACCGCCACGAATCCTTCGTCATCGATGGCAAAGCGTTCATGGGTCAGTTCGTGTCGCAGCGGCGAATCGGACATGCAGAACTCGAAGACGGACGCGTTGGGCAGGGCAGCCAGGGCGTGCAGCGACGCCGCCATGGTAATGCCGCTCTTGTAACTGTGGTTGACGACCTTGCGGCCGTGCCGGTGGGCGGTCCGGCCGGCTTCGGCCATGGTCGTAATTCCGCAGCGCCCCGGGTCGGGCTGGATCCAGTCGAGCCCGCCCTCGGTGACCAGACGTTCGAAGTCTTCGAGCCGGGACTCCGCTTCCCCGGTGGCGATGGGCACCGGACTCTCCGCGGTCAGCGCGGCATATCCTTCGATGTCGTCCGGATGCAGCGGCTCTTCGATCCAGAAGGGCCGGTACTCGGCGAACTGCCGGGACCGGGTGAGCGCGGTCTTCCAGTCCCATACCTGGCCGGCGTCGATGAGCACGTCCACCTCGTCGCCCGTGCCTCGCCGGGCCTCCCGAACCAGGGCGACGTCCTGCCTTTCGTCCTTCCCCATAGGGCCCCAGCCGAACTTCACAGCCGTGAATCCCTGGTCGGCGAATTTCCGGCCGATCGCCCGGGTCTGCTTCGGCGTGTCTCCGAACAGTACGGAGGCATAGGCCCGGAACCTGAGCCGGTGCGCGCCGCCCAGGAGTTCGTAGACGGGCTGTCCGCTCGCTTTCCCCGCGATGTCCCAGAGCGCCAGGTTGATCCCAGCCATGGCGTGTCGCCCCACGCCGACCCGGCCATAATAGTTTGCCGACGCCATCATCCGATCCGTGCAGGCGTCGATGTCCAGGGGATCGGCGCCGGCCAGCGCGTTGGCCAGGCCGTTGCAGATCTGGTGCGACAGCGGCGCGTCGATGACGGCCTTGACCACGGTGGGACACGAGTCGACTTCGCCCCAGCCCTTGATGCCTTCGTCGGTTTCGATGCTGATCAGGCAGGTATCCTGCGTCCCGTCACAGGCTTCCGTCACCCGGGGCAGCCGCAGGACCAGGGCGGAAACCTCGACGATCCGCACGTAAACGACCTCCTCTACCCTCATCCCGGCGATGTGGAATCACGTCGGTAATGTGTGGAACGGCACGGGGGGTGTCAAGGGGAGATGGCCCTGGATCGGGGGTGGGACGCAGGCCCTCGGGCAACCGGCCCGATCACAGGTTTCATGCGGTCTGAATCCGCTCCCGGAAGCGCCCCGGAACCGCCTCCGGAACCGTGCCGGTGACGCCCCGGAATCGGTAAATAAACCTTGACACCTCCGAGCGTCCGCTTGCACTTTGGAGGCTGGATTGACGGCATTCCCGCTCGTTGCACAGAACGGCGGATTCGCCCGGATTCGCTCCCATTTGCCTGGATTCGCCTGGCCTCAAACGGACTCGACCGGACACGCCTGAATCGGCCCGGACTCGCCCCGTTTTGCCGCCGTGGCGCGTCAGAAAACCCAAATCTATGTTCCGATACATCGTATACCGCATCGTAGGCCTGGTCGGCGTCCTGTTCCTGGTCACGGTCATCACCTTCAGCCTGATGCACGCAGTACCGGGCGGCCCCTTCGACGAGGAGAAGATGCCCCTGTCGGCCGAGGCCAAGGCGAATATCCTACGCAAGTACGGACTGGACCGTCCCCTCTACGAGCAATACGGACGGTACATGTGGAACGCGCTCCAATTCGATTTCGGCATCCCCTTCCAGAGTCCGGGAGAGACGGTGACGGACCTGATTGCGCGGACGTGGCCCATCAGCATGCAGCTGGGCGGCATGGGCCTGGCCGTGGCCTTCTCCTTCGGCATCCTCCTGGGCATCCTGTCCGCAATACGCCAGAACACCTGGGTGGACTACGGGACCACGGTTATCGCCACCCTGGGGATCACTGTGCCCAGTTTCGCCATTTCCATACTGTTCATCGTCCTTTTCGCGACCATCTGGAGGGTCCTGCCCACGGGCGGATGGGGCGGGCCGGAGACCTGGATCATGCCGGTGATCGTCTATGCCCTGGGTCCCATGGCCATCGTCGCCCGGTACACCCGTTCGAGCATCCTCGAGAACCTCCGCATGGACTACGTGCGCACGGCGCGGGCAAAGGGACTTAAGGAGCGCAGCGTCCTGTTCATCCACGTGCTGAAGAACTCGCTGATCCCGCTGCTCACCATCATGGGGCCCATGCTGCCCGGGGTGATGACCGGGTCGCTCTTCGTCGAAGGCATCTTCCGCATCCCCGGCCTTGGGCAGTTCTTCGTCACGAGCATCTTCGAGCGGGACTACCCCATGATCATGGCCCTGACCCTGCTCGTCGCGGTGCTGATCGGTATCGTCTACCTGATAACGGATATCCTGTACGCGCTTGTGGATCCCCGGGTCAGATACGTTCGCGGGAGCAAGTAATGGACCACGGTACCGCGCATACGAAACGGACGTTCCGGGATTACCTGGGCATCTCGGCCCGCGGTTTCTGCATGGGGGTGGCCGATGTCGTGCCCGGCGTGTCCGGGGGCACGATGGCCTTCATACTGGGCGTATACGAAGAGTTGCTCGACGCCGTGCACGCCGTCAACGCGAGGTTTCTGCGTTCGCTGGTGACCTTCCGGTTCGGCGATGCCTTCGACGGTTTCCCCCACCGGTTCCTGATCGCCCTGGTAACTGGCATCTTCGTGGCCATATTCAGCCTGGCCCAGTTCTTCGCATGGGCGCTCGATCACCATCCCGTCCACGTCTGGGCCTTTTTCTTCGGGCTGGTGCTGGCGTCGATCATCACGGTGCGGGGGAAGGTGTCTCGCTGGACCGTGAAGGAAGCACTTGCTTTACTGCTGGCGGCCGCGGGTGCCTTCGTCCTGGTGGGCGCCGTTCCGGTCGAGACGCCCTCGGCAGCCTGGTTCGTCTTCCTGAGCGGAGCGATCGCGATCTGCGCGATGATCCTGCCCGGCATATCGGGCTCGTTCATCCTGGTCATCCTGGGGAAATACCAGTACATGCTCACCGCCGTGGTCGAGCGGAATTTCGTGCCCATCCTCATTTTCGGGTGCGGCGGGATCCTGGGACTGGTCTTCTTCGCGCGAGCGCTCAGGTGGCTGTTGCGCCGCTACCATGACGTGACCGTGGCGGCCCTCATCGGCCTCATGGCCGGCTCGTTGCGCAAGATCTGGCCGTGGAAGGAAGTCGAGGAGAACGTCCTGCCCGCGTCGCTTTCGGGAGAAGTCCTGCTGTCCATCGGCCTTGGTATCGCGGGCTGCGCGATCGTGGTCATCATAGAGCGGCTCGCGTCGAGGCGACCCGCAGGACACACGGTAGACTAGCACAAGGTAGACCAGCACACGGAAGGCCAGCACACGTATGACCAGCACCTTGACCGAAATCACCTCATCTTCCGGCGGCCTCTGGCGCGACGCCCTGCGCCGCTACATGAAGAACAAGCTGTCCGTCGCCGCGGGCATCATCATCATCGTCATCACCTTCATGGCCGTCTTCGCGCCCTGGGTCTCGCCGTCCCACTATTCCGAGGCCAATTTCGACGAAGCCTGGCAGTTCCCGTCCTGGACCCACCCCATGGGCACGGACAGCATCGGCCGGGATTACTTCAGCCGGATCGTGTACGGCGCCCGGATCTCGCTCATCGTGGGATTCGTCGCGCAGATGATTTCCCTGCTGATCGGCGTGCCGCTGGGCGCCATCGCCGGGTTCAAGGGGGGCAAGGCCGATTACATCGTCATGCGCCTGGTGGACGTCATGTCGGTCTTCCCCAGCCTGCTCTTCGCCATACTGATCATGGCCTGGCTGGGAAGCGGGTTGAGCAACGTGCTGTTCGCCATCGGCGTGACCGGCTGGGTGGGCGTATGCCGCCTGGTCCGCGCGCAGTTCCTGTCGCTGCGGGCTTCCGACTTCGTCCGCGCCGCCCGTTCCATGGGCGCCTCCAACGTGCATACCATCGTGCGCCACATGCTGCCCAATGCCCTCAGCCCCATCATCGTCGGCCTGGCCATGGGCATTCCCCAGGCCATATTCGCCGAGGCCGGCCTGAGCTTCCTCGGACTGGGCATCAACCCGCCCACGCCGAGCTGGGGACAGATGGTCAGCAGCCACCTGCCCAACGTGATCTACTACTGGCACCTCGCCCTCTTTCCGGTATTCATGATCGCCCTGGTCATGCTTGGATTCTCGCTCATCGGCGACGGACTCCGCGACGCCCTCGACCCGCGGATGAACGAATAGGGCTTCCCGTCCTATGGCAGGTGTAACATGCGAATCAAGACCGGCATTTCGATTTTTCGGCGTTCGAGCTTTCTGTTCCTTATCGCGGGGTTGGCCTGGTCGGCCTACGGCCTGATCGATACGCTTCTCGCCGACACCGAGCCGCGCTATGTCAATTCCATCGGCGTGCCGCTCCCCGGGGACGCCCTTCCTCCCGGACAGCAGGTCATTCGCGTCTTCTCCGAGTCACGGCCCTATAACGAGTGGTTCCGGACGGTTTACAAAGGCGCCGCCGGGAAGTACATCATCGCCGAGCCCTTGACGCGCACCAACCGGAATTTCGAGTTGCGGGGCGGCGCGGCGGAACGATGGGAGGTGTCGGACGACGGGCTGGACTGGACCTTCCACCTGCGGCCGGGGTTGCAGTGGAGCGACGGCCGGCCGTTGACGGCGCACGACTACGTCTTCTCCCTGCGCCGCGGCGCCGATCCGGAAAACGCCTACGACTTCGGGTGGTATTACCAGCCGATCCGGAACTGGCAGGCCGTCGTCGCCCGCACGGTGCCTGTGGACTCCCTGGGCGTGTGGGCTTCCGACGATCTGACCCTCCACATCGCGACCGAAGAGACCACGCCCCACCTGCCTCTGCTGTTGACCTACTCGTGGGTATCGCCCGAACACACGGTGCGCAAGTATGGCGACACGTGGTCCACCCGGCCGGAAACCTGCGTGTCTTCCGGTCCTTTCATCATGGTGGAATGGATAAAAGGCGAGCGGATGGTCTACGAGGCCAATCCCATGTACCGCGGGGTCGACAAGCCCTACCTGGAAAGGTTGATCTACAAGATGTTCAACCTGACCACGCCGCCTCCGAGGATACCGGCATACGAAGCCGGAGAGATCGATTTCACCGAGGTGGAGAACCAGGCGGAACTCGCCCGCCTCCTTTCCGACGACGCACTGAGCGACCAGGTCCATACCTGGCCCAATTTCTGGACCCATTACCTGTTTTTCGACGTGACGCAACCGCCGTTCAACGACCGGAGGGTCCGGCTCGCGCTGAGTCTCGCCATCGACCGGGACGCCATTTGCCGTTCCGCGCTGAAGGGGTTCGCCATTCCCGGCTACGCCATGCTGCCGCCCGGATTCCCGGCCTACTCCGACGATGCTTACGCGGAAAGCCAGGGTTATGACCCGGAACGCGCCCGGCAGCTGCTTGCGGATGCGGGGTATCCGGATGGCCGCGGCATTCCCGAACTGGACATGTGGCTGCGGAACGAGATCGTCATGCACCGTGACGCGGCGGAGGGGATCCAGGCGATGCTGCAGCGAAACCTGAACATAGAGGTCGAAGTACGCAACGTGGAGAACAAGGTCTTCATGGACGGCCTGAACAACCACACCCTGGCCTTCGGAATGGTACCCTACGAATTTGATTTCGTGGATCCCAGCAATCTCCTGGGACTTTGGCGGTCGAATGGGCGGCACAACTGGAACAACGCCGCTTTCGACGTACTGATGACCGAGGCCGAGGCCGAGGTCAGGGATCCGCACCGCCGGATTTCACTGTACAAGGAAGCCGAGCGGCTGCTGGTGGAAGACGTGGCCGGCGTGTTCCTCTGGCACCGGCAGCGCGCACAAGTTTGGAAGCCCTACCTTAAAGGTTCGGCGCTTGAGCCGAACGCGGCAGGTTACCGGACGTGGCGGGGCGACCAGGTGATGAGTTCCTCCATCACCTTTTACCTGGCGGAAGACGAACCGGGACTTGCCCTGCCTGCTCGGAGATAGTGAGGCCAGGACCGGAGCGCGGAAGGCGCGGCGAATCGCGGCAATCCGGAGCGCGGAAGGAGTCCGACATGATACTCAACCAGTACTACCTGGGCTGTCTCGCCCATGCGTCCTATTTCCTCGGGGACGAATCATCCGGCGTCGCGGCCGTCGTGGATCCGCAGCGCGACATCGGCCAGTACATCGAAGAGGCCGAATCCCGGAACATGACCATCGCCCATGTCTTCCTGACGCACTTCCACGCGGATTTCGCCGCGGGCCACCTGGAACTGAGAGACCGCACGGGCGCCATGATCCACCTCGGGGCGCGCGCCGAGGCGGACTACGCCTTCGAGCCGATGCGGGACGGCGGCGGCATGGATCTGGGCCGGTTACGTCTCGCCTTTCTCGAAACGCCCGGGCATTCTCCCGAGTCCGTCTGTATCCTGGTCTACGATCCGGAAGCGGCGGCCTCGCCCTACGCCGCGCTGACCGGGGACACCCTGTTCATCGGCGACGTGGGCCGACCGGACCTGCGGGCCGCGCTCGGCTGGAAGGCCGAGGACCTCGCCAACCTGCTCTACGACTCCCTCCACGGAAAGCTGATTCCGGCGACCGTCGACGAGACGCTCGTCTATCCCGCGCACGGCGCCGGCTCGTTGTGTGGCAAGAATCTGAGTACGGACACGGTGTCCACCATGGGCGATCAGAAGAAGTACAACTACGCGCTGCAGCCCATGGATCGGGAGACCTTTACCCGTCTCATCACGACGGACCAGCCCGAGGCGCCTTCGTACTTCACCTACGACGCCGCGTTCAACGCGCAGGAACACGAAACGCTGGACCATCTGCTGAAGCGCAACCTGAACCCCCTTTCATTGGAGGAGGTGTTGCGCAAGGCGGAAGACGGCGCCCAGCTGCTCGACACGCGGGACGCCGCGGAATATGAGGGTGCGCACCTGAAGGGGAGCGTCAACATCGGCCTCGGGGGCCAGTACGCCAGCTGGGCGGGCACCCTGCTGCGGCGTGACCGGCCGATCGTGCTGATCACGGGATCAGGCGCCGAGGAGGAATCCGCCCTGCGGCTGGGCCGCATCGGCTTCGACCACATCGCAGGATACCTGAAGGGCGGCATGCACGCGCTGGATAAACGGCCCGACCTGCTTGGCCGGACCGACCGCATCACCGCGGCGGCGCTCAGGGACCGGCTGGACACGGAACGCCCGCCCCTGGTGCTCGACATCCGATCCGGCCAGGAACGCGCCGGCAAATCCATCCTGGGCAGCCTCCACGTTCCCCTGAACCATCTGGAAGAACGCCTTGGCGAGATCCCCACCGGCACCACGGTGGTCGTCCAGTGCGCCGGCGGTTATCGTTCCGCCATGGCGGCCAGCATCCTGAAGCGGAACGGCATCGCGGACGTGATGGACCTGGTCGGGGGCCTGGCGGCCTGGGAGGCCGTCCAGCGTGAGACCGCGGATTGACCCGGGGGATGGACCGGTCTCATTTATACATGGGTACGTTGAATTCCATAAGGTCACGTGCGACGCGGGTGGCGGGAAAGACCTTGCGCGCCTCTGCGGCCAGGGGCCCGTCCTGCATGTAGCGTGAACTGATATGGGTCAGCACGAGGCTGCCGACCTTCGCGCGGCGGGCGATGCGGGCGGCCTGCACGACCGTCGAGTGGTGCTTCTGCCGGGCCTGCGCCCGCAGGTCGTCGCTGAACATGCCGTCGTGGATCAGCACGTCCGCCTCGAGGGCGAGCGACACCACCTGGTCGCACGGCCGGGTATCCGTGGCGTACACGATCTTCCGGCCCCGCCGGGCGGGACCGAGTACCTGGTCGGGCTCGATCACCCGTCCATCCCGCAGCGTCACGGCTTCACCGGCCTGCAGCCGCCCGTAAAGCGGTCCCGGCGGTATGCCCAGCCGCCGCGCTTCCTCGACCTGAAACTGACCGGGACGCTCCCTTTCCTGGAAGGCGAATGCCAGCGTAAAGCAGCTGTGGTCCACGGGTACGGCTTCGACGAAGACCGTGTCGTCCTCGGAGACCAGGCCGCCTTTGGTCTCCGTGACGATCACGGGGAAGGGGCACTGGTGGCCCAGAAAGCGCCGGTTGCCTTCCACGAACTCTGAAATGCCCGGAGGTCCGTGGATGTGCAGTGCCCGTTCCCGCGGTATCTGCCCCATGGTCATCAGCAGGCCGGGCAATCCCATCACGTGGTCGCCGTGCAGATGGGAGATATAGATCCGTTCGATCTTGCTCAGGGGCAACTTCGCCCGCACCATCTGCGTCTGCGTGCCTTCCCCGCAGTCGAAGAGGAACACGCGGCCGTCGCACTGGACGGCCACGGACGGCAGGTTTCGCGTCAGGGTCGGAATGGCGCCTCCGGAGCCCAGGATAACGATGTCTATGGTCATGATGGAAGATGGATGGCCTTGTTTTCGGTGGGCGCCTACGCCTGCCGCGCCTTGCAGATCGCGTCGGTCATGCGGACCACGCGGCTCATTTCCCTGACGTCGTGGACCCTGACGATGCTGGCGCCGTTGGCGACGCTTAGCGCGACCGCGGCCGCCGTGCCCTCCATCCGGTCGTCTTTCTCCGCGTCGAGCACACGGCCGATGAAGGACTTCCGCGACGGGCCGATCAGAATGGGACGATTCAGTCGCTGGAATGACGCCAGGGACCGGATCAGGAGCAGGTTGTCGCTGAGCCGTTTGCCGAAACCGATGCCGGGATCGACAATGATCCGCGATCTCCGGATGCCGTGCGCCACGGCATGGGCTATGCGCGCGTCCAGCCACTCGACGATTTCGCCCACGGTATCCCGATAGCCGGGATTTCGCTGCATGTCCCGTGGTGTTCCCGCCGTATGCATGATTACCACGGGAACTCCTTCAGCGGCGACCGTCCCGGTCATATCCGGATCGGCGGTCAAGCCGCTGACGTCGTTCACCAGCCGGGCACCGGCGCCTATGGCCCTGCGGGCGACTTCCGCCTTCCGTGTATCGATGGACACCGGTTGCTCGATCCGGTCCTTCAATCTCTCAATGACGGGAATGACCCGCCGAATTTCCTCCTCCGGATCGACCGGTTCCGCGCCCGGCCGGGTGGATTCTCCGCCCACGTCGATGACGTCCGCGCCTTCTTCGGCCAATCGCTGACCGTGCCGTACGGCAGTCAAAGGATCCCAGTACCGGCCGCCGTCATAGAAGGAATCCGGCGTGACGTTGAGGACGCCCATGACTCGTGTGCGTTGCGAACAGTCCCAGAGAAACCCGTCACCCTCGATGACACGTTCATCATCCACGATCAGACTCCGGGTGCGGCCAGGGGAGGCTCCTTGAAAGGCGTGGGGGCCGGCGCTTTTTCATCGTCCGTACGGGCCTCCTCCGCCTGCCCCGCTTCATTCTTCGCGTCCTGCCCCGATGCGGCTTCACGCTTTACGGCCGGTTCCAGCGTTTTCCCCGCCAGCAACTGTTCCATCTGGGCCCTGTCCAGCGTTTCATGTTCGAGAAGGGCCTCGGCCATCCGGTGCAGGGCGTCTTCCCGCTTCGAAATGATGGTTTCCGCATGCTGCCGGCAGGCATCCAGGATGCTTCTCATGTCCTCGTCGACCTTCACGGCCGTCTTGTTGCTGTAATCCCGCTTCCGGGTGAGTTCCCGGCCCAGGAAAACTTCACCGTCCTGGTTGCCGAGGGCCAGGGGACCGATTTCGCCCATCCCCCAGCCGCAGACCATGTGACGCGCCAGTTCCGTGGCGCGCTTGATGTCGTCGCCGGCCCCGTTGAACGTGTCGCCGACCCCGATGCGTTCCGCTACCTGTCCGGCCAGCAGGCAGGCGATCTGGCCCCGGCACCAGGCCTCCGAATACAGGTACTGGTCTTCCTCCGGAATAGAGTAGGTGATCCCGAGCGCCTGCCCGCGGGGAATGATGGTGACGCTGTGCGGAGAGTCGATCTCGGGGATCAGAGCGGCGGTCAGGGCGTGGCCGCTTTCGTGGTAGGCCACGGTTCTGCGTTCTTCTTCCGACATGACCAGCTGGTGTTCCGAGCCCATGACGATGCGGTCCCTGGCGCGTTCGAGGTCCGACATGGTGATCTGCTTGTGATCTTCCCGCGCGGCGAGCAGGGCCGCCTCGTTCATGATGTTCTCCAGGTCCGCGCCCGACATGCCCGGCGTGAGCCTGGCCATGGTCTTCAGGTTTACGCACTCCGCCAGCGGCTTGCCCTTCGCCTTGATTTCCAGGATCTGCTCGCGTCCCCGGACGTCCGGCCGGTCCACGGTGACGTGCCGGTCGAACCGTCCGGGCCGGAGCAGCGCCGGGTCCAGCACGTCGGGGCGGTTCGTGGCGGCGATGAGGACGACCCCGCTGTTCGGTTCGAAACCGTCCATTTCCACGAGCAACTGGTTCAGCGTCTGTTCCCGTTCATCGTGCCCGCCGCCCAGGCCCGCGCCCCGGTGGCGGCCCACGGCGTCCAGCTCGTCGATGAAGATGATGCACGGCGCGTTCTCCTTGCCCTGTTTGAACAGGTCCCGCACCCTGGACGCGCCGACCCCCACGAACATCTCCATGAAATCCGCGCCGCTCATGGTAAAGAAGGGAACGCCCGCTTCACCGGAAACCGCGCGGGCCAGGAGGGTCTTTCCCGTGCCGGGCGGACCCAGCAGGAGCACGCCTTTCGGAATGCGCGCGCCGAACCGGCTGAACTTTTCCGGATGCTTGAGAAACGCCACGACCTCCTGCAGGTCGCGCTTCGCCTCTTCGACGCCGGCCACTTCGCTGAACTTCACGCCTTCGCGCTCTCCCGTAAGCCTGGCCTGGCTCTTCCCCATGGAGAAGAGTCCCTTCTGGCCGCCCTGCATCTGGCGGAAGATGAGGATCCCCAGGCCGATGATGAGGAGCAGCGGCAGCCAGGTGACCAGGTGCGCATACCAGGGGCTCGACTTCGGCCGCGCGGTGATGGTTACGTCTCTTCGCACCAGTTCATCGATCAGTTCCGTGTCTTCGAAAGGAATCTCGACCTTGAACCGGGTCTCCATGGATTCCCGGCCGCCGGGCACGGGTGTACTGACCCCGTTTCTGAATTCGCCGACGATGGTCTTTTCGAGTATCGTAACGCTCAGGATGTTCCCGTTGGCCAGGTGGTCCCGGAAAGTGGAGTATCCGATTTCCATCCCGTCGGACCGGTTCCGGCTGAAGAACTGTACCAGCACCACCGACAGCAGGGCCAGGAGTACCCACATGACGATGGTGCGCGTACGGCGAGGAGCTTGCTGCCGGTTGCCGCGGCCCTGGCCTGGAGCTTGCCGCCGGTTGCCGCGGTCCTGACGTGGTTGAGCGGGGCGTCGTCCCCGCGGCTCTTCCTTGTGCTGCCTGGAGTTCGTCATTTGAACTTGCTCGTCCCGAGTGCTTGTGTGTTGCGCCAATAAATAAGCGTGAGGATATGCGAGGCCGTATTCACGCCCGCATGCCCCCACGCTCAGGCATCCCGTTCATCGACCACGGCGACGTACGGCAGGTCCCGATAACGCTCGCCCCAGTCGAGGCCGTACCCTACGACGAAATCGCCCGGTATGTCGAATCCCCGGTAATCGATCGTCACGGTCGCACGGTGCGCCTCCGGTTTGACCAGCAAGGCGCATACCTTCAGAGACAACGGTTCTTGCTTCGTCAACACTTCCGTAAGATAGCCCAGCGTCAGCCCCGTGTCAACGATGTCCTCCACGATCACGGCGTGCCGTCCGCGGATGTTCACATCGAAGATTTCGGCCTTCACGACACCGGCAGAAACCTGCCCCGTCCCATAGGTTGAAGCGCGTACGAAGTCGATGGTGTGAGGTACCGTGATTTCCCGCATAAGGTCGGCGAGGAAGACCACGCACCCCTTGAGGCATCCGATGAGTACCGGGTTCTTCTCCCGGTAGTCCGTGGATAGCCGCGCACCGAGGCTTTTTACCTTCTCCGCGATCTGTTCTTCGGTGAGCAGGATTCTCATCACTTCGGATCTTTCACCATAAGCTCGGCGACCATCACCCGCCGGGTCTTCACGGTGACCAGGCCCTCGTTGCTCTGCCGGTAGCCCGCCACCCACAGGATCTGCGTTCCGTCCGTGACGACCGGCACGCGGTCGCGCAAGAGCCGGGGCACGTCCCACTCGTTGAACAGCTTCTTCAGGGACTTGTGTCCCGCCAGGCCGAAGGGCGTCATGCGGTCACCCCGTTCGCGGGAACGCACGGTCCACGGCCGGCGCACGGCCGCCGCATCGAAAACGGCCCGATTGGCCGTCGCGCCGGGCGCGGTTTCCGCGGACCCTTCCGCGACGTGGATCGACAGGTTCGTGCCCGGTACCTCCACCGTCCCGGGAACTTCCAGATTCAGTAGGAAAGGCGTTAACAAACCTCGACATAAAACCAGTTCGGACCTGCGGCATTCCATGCGGATCCCGCAGGGCAGTTCATGGATCCGGCCGACCGGCCCCCGGCCGATCCATGCACGGGCATCCTCCACCTGGTCGAAACGCAGTCGCTCCTCGTTGCCGCCCACGGTCCGGAACAGGCGCCGGACCAGGACCCGCTGCAGGGCGGGCGCCGCGTTCCCCCAGGCATCGAGGTCCACCCGAAGAATCTTCCCGTCCTCGTGCCGGGCATAATCGGCGAGGAACGTCGTCGCCTCTGCGTCCAGGTACTCCGCCTCGCCGCGCGTCATGTCGGCGAGCCGGGCCAGACCCTGCACGATATGGGGATTGTACTCCCTTTGCAGCAAGGGTACCAGGTGGTGCCGGATCCTGTTTCGGGGTACGTCCTGGTCCTCATTGGTGCGGTCGGTACGGTAGGACAAGCCGTGCTTCCGCGCATATTCGGCGATCTCGCCGGCGGTGACGTCCAGCAGAGGCCGGATGACCCATCCTTCCCTGACCGGCCGGATGGCGGACAGCCCCGAACTGCCGCTGCCGCGCAAGAGCCGCATCAATACCGTCTCGGCCTGATCGTCCGCCGTATGGCCGGTCGCCACGGCATCCGCATCCTGGTCCAGAAGCACCCTTCTCAGGAATCCGTATCGCACCTCGCGCGCGCCCTGCTCGACGGAACAGCCGTTTTCCCGGCAGTAGGCGGGGACGTCCGCCCGTTCCGCGACGCAGGGCAGGCCCAGTGACGCCGCGTAGTCCATGACGAAGGCGGCGTCTTCCCGTCCTTCCCCGCCGCGGAGACCGTGGTCGAGATGCGCCGCCCCCAGTTCCATGTCCAGCTTGCCGCGGAGGCCGTGCAGGACGTGCAGGAGGACCACCGAGTCCGCGCCGCCCGAAACCGCGGCGATCACCCGGTCGCCCGCCTTGACCATCCCGTGGCGCCGGACCGTATGCTCGACTTTATGTTCCAAGTCGTTCGGCATGGGAAATCCCGGCTTGTGGAATAGCGGGGGAGACATAATGAAAATGGCCTTCCGAGTGCAGAAAGGCCATGGAACATAGCGGCGCAGGGATTCGAACCCCGGACACTCGGATTATGATTCCGATGCTCTGACCAACTGAGCTACGCCGCCTCGAATCGAACATCCCAATATAGACCCGGACGGGTAGAGTGTCAAGGCAATTACCGGTTCGTACAGCCGGCTCTAATGTGATTGTTATTGACCTGCGAAAAGGGATGCATTACACATGTTTGTGCTAGATTTCACAGGCATTTCCGTCGAGGTGAGGATTGGCTGAAATCGATTCGAATACCGCCGCTGATCCGGTAGCCGATACCGAAGACGAAGGTCTCGTTCGGGGGCTCGGTCCCCTCGAAGCCACCACCATCATCGTGGGCGGCGTCATCGGTTCCGGCATCTTCCAGGCGCCGAGCGCCATCGCCTCCAACGTAGGCTCGCCGGGCATGAGCCTGCTCGTCTGGCTGGTCTGCGGTCTCCTCGCCCTGTGCGGCGGGCTCTGCATCGCCGAACTCGGCGCCATGCTGCCCCGGACCGGCGGCCAGTACGTCTACGTCCGCGAAGCCTACCGCAGGCGCTGGGTTACCTTCATCTACGGATGGTCCGCCTTCTGGCTCGTGTGGCCGGTTTCCATCGCCGCCGTCGCCAACGTATTCGCCAATTACCTGGCCAGTGTGGTCAACATCATCACCGCCGACACGGGCGGCCAGGGCATCGTCCTGAGCGACGGCGCCCAGGCGGTGATCGCTTCGGCGTGCGTGTTGATCCTGATGATGATCAACGTGGTCGGCGTCCGATGGAGCGGCCGGGTCACCAACCTGTTTACCTTCATCAAGGTTGCCGCGCTTGGCGGACTCATCCTGCTGGGCCTGTTCATGGCCGAGAAGGGATCGATGGCCCATTTCTCGCCGCTGTTCGGCGGTGGCGGGACGGCCGTGAGCGGATTCGCACTGGGCGCTTTCGGCGCGGCCATGGTGACCGGCCTGTTCTCGTACGAAGGATGGACCTTCTCCAGTTACGTCGCCGGGGAGATGCGCGACCCGCGCCGCAATCTCCCGCTGTCGATCATCGTCGGCGTACTCTTCGTAATCGTGATCTACCTGGCGGCGAACTTCGTGTACATGCTGGTCCTGCCCTTCGAGCAGGTCCAGACCTCGCAGTGGATCGCGGCGGACGTGATGAAGGTCCTGCTGGGCGACGGGGGCGCCCTCTTCATCTCGATCGGCGTGATGTGTTCCACCTTCGGCGGGGTTAACGTCCACATGCTGGTGGCTCCCCGCCTGTTTTTCGCCCAAAGCAGGGACGGTCTTTTCTTCAAGGGGCTCAGCCGCGCACACCCGAGGTTCCGCACGCCGGCGGCATCCATTCTCGCCCAGGGCATTCTGGCCGCCCTGTTCGCGCTGACGCCGAGGTTCGAGGATATCATCTCTTATGGCTCCTTCACTTCGTACTTTTTTTCCATCCTCGCGATCGCCGCGGTCATCGTGCTGCGCTTCAGCCGGCCCGACGCGAATCGACCTTACCGGACCTGGGGCTATCCGGTTACGCCCCTGCTTTTCCTCGCCGTCATATCCGGTTACCTGGTGTCTCTGCTGACTAACGTGGCGTTCATCTACAATACGCTCATCGGCCTGGCCATCGTCGCCGCCGGCTTTCCCTTCTACTTCTACTGGGAAAAGAAAAACAAAGGAAACTGAGGGATTTCATGCGGGATTTGCTGATCGTGGAACAGAACAACGTCATCCGCTACGATGACGTGTCACTTTCCCATCTCCAGGAGACCCTGGACGGCTCCAGGGGCCTGTTCTGGCTGGACATCGAGCAGATCACGGACGAAGACGCGGCGTTCTTGAGCGATTTCAAGGAGTTCGGCGTCCACCCCCTGTCGGTGAAAGCCTGCCGGGAGGTCTCCACCCGTCCCTATTCGGCGGTGTTTCCGGGACACCTGTTCATCGTCCTGCACGTGCAGGAGGGTCCGGACGGGCCGCCGGCCAAGTTGGGGTTCTTCCTGGCGCCCGACTACCTGGTTACCGTCCATGCCACCCCGCTGGCCTTTTTGCAGGAAGTCAAGGACCGGATCCAGCGGGATGCCCAGCTGATGCGGTCCACGGACCAGGCGGTCGGCCTGATCATGCAGACCATTGCCGACTGCCAGGACCCGCTGGTTGCCGAGCTTGTCGTGGAAACGATTCCACCGGACCAGGACCTGGAAGCCCGATGGATCTACGACAGGCAGCGCCGCCTGAACGACATGATCCATCTCGTAAGACCACAGTGCGACATCGTCCACTCGCTATACGCCGGCGAGAAACTCTCCCTGCAGCCGGATGCGGTCGTCCAGCTGCAGGACGCGTATCACCGGTTCAGGAATATGGCCGACGCGCTCACGCGCACCTGGGAAATGCTGAACGACGCGGCGATGGCCGCCCAGACGAAAGCCCTCAGGAGAATCGACGCCTCCTCGCGGCGCCTGACCTTCCTGGTCGCCCTGTTGCTTCCCGTGCTCGTCATAGCCGTCCTGCTCGGGATCGACGATCCCCCGATGAGCAACGTGGCCACACCGGCGGTCGTGGGCATCGGCCTGGCGGTTTCGTTGCTGGTCGCCATCGTGCTGGTCCTCACAGCGAGAAAGAGATAACGGACTTAAGCTCCTCGAGGTACCGTTGAACCGTCGTCCAGTCATTCGTTTCTTCCTACGGGGTCTCCTCTTTCGGGGTCTCCTCTTCACGGGCGTCGTATTTCACGCCGGCGACCCGGGCTCCATCTCCGCGCAGGACCGCCTGGTCATCGTCTCTCCGCACTGGGAAGGCATCCGCTACGAATTCACCCGGGGATTCGACGCCTTTTACCGCGATGAAACCGGTCGCGGGGTCGAGATCGAGTGGATGGACGTGGGTGGGACTTCGGAGATCATCCGGTTCATAAAGTCCGAGTTTACCGGCAAGCCGGAAGGCATCGGGATCGACATGATGTACGGCGGGGGCAGCGATCCGTTCGTGGAACTGGCGCGCCTCGACCTCCTGGCGCCGTACCGCCTTCCCGATGACCAGTTGGACGAGCTACCGGCCGAGGCGGGCGGATATCCGATATACGACGCGGAATACCGGTGGTACGGCGCGACAATGGCCGGGTTCGGCATCATGTACAACAAGCGGGTGGCGCAACTCGTGGAACTGCCCGTGCCGGAGACCTGGGAAGACCTGGCCGATCCCCGGCTCTACTCGTGGGTCGGCGCGGCCGATCCCCGTAAGAGCGGCAGCGCGCACGTGCCTTTCGAGATCATGCTGCAGGTCTACGGCTGGGAACGGGGCTGGCAGATCATTACCGCCCTGGGCGCCAACGCCCGGGGGTTCGCGAATTCGGGAAGCCAGGTGCCCAAAGACGTGACGTCCGGCGAAGTGGCCTACGGGATGGCCATCGATTTCTACGCCTGGGCACAGATCAACGCCGTGGGCCCCGAGATGATCGGATATACCATGCCGGACAATCTCACGATCCTGAACCCGGACGGCATATCCATTCTGAAAGGCGCGCCCAATATGGCTGTGGCGCAGTCCTTCCTTCGCTTTGTCCTGTCCGAAGCCGGACAGCGCCTGTGGATGCAGAAACCCGGCACGCCGGGCGGACCGGAGCAGTTCCAGCTGAACCGGTTCACGGTGCTGCCCCGCCTCTACCAGCGCATCGATCCGGCGCATACCTCGGTCACTTTCAATCCCTTTGCGTGGAAATCGTCTTTCGTGTACGATGCCGTGAAAGGCGCCGCTCGGCGTCATATCGTCGACGACATGATCGGCGTCTTCGTCATCGACGCCCACGCTGCCCTGCAACGAACGTGGCGGCGCGCCATCGAAACGGGCGACGTGGAGCGTCTCCTGCCGTCGCTGGGCGCCGTGCCCATCACGGAGGAGGAATCGCTGGCCCTGGACGACCGCTGGCGGGACCAGGCCTTCCGGAACCGGACCCTGCTCTCGTGGAGCCGGCTGGCGGCCGAGAAGTACGGATCGGGCGCGTCCGGCTGGGCCGGCGCCAGGTACCTGCTCTTCTCCGGCAGCGGCCTGGTACTGGCGGGGATGGTGCTTTACCTCTGGAGGTTGAAGCGGAGAAGCGGTTGAGGTACAGACGGATGCGTGATATTTCATACCCTGAATGGTTTTGCATATCTGGGGAGAACGAAGCATGGTCAGTCTGACCCTGCGGGGAGTAACCCGGAAATTCGGTGACGTGACGGCGGTCGACGACGTGTCGGTGGAGATCGCCGGAGGTGAACTGTTCTTTCTCCTGGGCCCATCCGGTTGCGGAAAGACGACGCTCCTTCGATTGATCGCCGGGTTCTACGCGCCCGACGCGGGAAGCATCCTGTTCGACGACAAGGACGTGACGAGGACGCCGCCCCACCGGCGGAACACGGGCATGGTGTTCCAGAACTACGCGCTCTGGCCGCACATGTCCGTCTGGGAGAACGTGGCCTATGGACTCGTCCTGCGCAAGATCCCGTCTTCGGAACAGAACGACCGCGTCTCGGAAGCCCTGGGGATGGTGAGGATGGATCGATACGGTGAGCGGTCGCCGAACCAGATGTCCGGCGGCCAGCAGCAGCGCGTGGCCCTGGCCCGCGCTCTCGTGATCCGGCCCGACGTGGTGCTGCTCGACGAGCCGCTGTCCAACCTCGACGCCCGGCTCCGCCTGGAAATGCGCGATGAGATCCGGCGGATCCACGATGAGACCGGCACGACGATGATCTACGTGACCCACGACCAGAAGGAAGCCCTTTCCATGGCGGACCGCGTGGCCGTGATGGACATGGGGGCCGTGGTCCAGACCGGGGAGCCGCGTTCGATCTACGATCGGCCCGCGAACGCGTTCGTGGCGGATTTCATCGGGGAGACGAATTTCGTGGCCGGCCGGTTGACGCGTTCGGAGCTTCCCCTGGCCGTCGAGACCGCAGTCGGCGTCCTCCATTCGACGGTCGAACCCGTCGAGGACCTGTCGCCAGGCGACGAAGTGGTCTGCTCCGTCCGGCCCGAGGCCATCCATGTTTCGGATCCGGACACCGCCGCAGGCGAAGACGCCGCCACCGTCGAGGACGAGAACGAGGAGGAAAACGTCATGGACGGCGTCGTCCGGCAGACCGTCTACCTCGGCGACCACGAGCAGTATTCGGTCCAGCTGGCCGACGGCACGCCCATGAAGCTGGTGGACCACCGTCCCGGGCGGCGGCTCGCCGGTCCCGGCGCGCCGGTCCGGTTGAAGTGCGACGCGTCACAGGTCGTCGTGCTCGGGAAACCGGGATAGCGGTACCGCGGAGCCTGCCCTCATGCCCAGTACCCGATTCGATCTCTCGGACCTGACCCCCGGCGTCCTCGCCATCCTGGGCATTCTCGTCCTCTTCTTCGGCCTCTTCCTGTTCTACCCGATCCTGCACGTCCTGTTGAACGCCTTCTACACGGACGAACAGTTTTCCGTGGAGTTCTTCGGACTGATGCTGCAGAGCCCGGTGCAGCAGCGGGCGCTGATCAACAGTTTCGAGCTGGGCATCGTCACGACCGCCCTCACGACGATCATCGCCCTGCCCATGGCCGTCGCTCTCGTGCGGTACGATTTCATCGGGAAGGGCCTGCTGGGCGGACTCGCCCTCGTGCCCATGATCATGCCCCCTTTCGTGGGCGCCATCGGGATGAAGCAGATGTTCGCCCGGTTCGGTTCGATCAACCTGTTCCTCCTGGAAACGGGCCTGATCGACGCGCCCATCGACTGGTTCGGAGGCGGCGGATTCTGGGGCGTCGTGATCCTCGAGGCGCTGCACCTGTACCCCATCATGTACCTGAACATCGCCGCCGCGCTGGCCAACGTGGACCCCAGCCTGGAGGAGTCGGCCCGCAACGTGGGCGCGGGCGGCTTCCGCCTGTTCCGCACCGTTACCTTCCCGCTCATGCTGCCCGGATATTTCGCCGGCGCGATCATCGTGTTCATCTGGGCATTTACGGATCTGGGTACGCCCCTGATCTTCGAATTCCGCGAGGTGGTGGCGGTCCAGATTTTCAACATGTCCACCGACGTCCACGCGAATCCCCTGGGCTACGCCCTGGTCGTCTTCGTCGTCCTGGTCACCCTCGCCCTGTTCTACCTCTCCAAGAAGTTCTTCGGCGGCCGCCACTACGAGATGGTCGCCCGCGGCCACGTGGCGTCGGCCTCGAAGCGAGCGACCTCGTTTGAGACCGTATTGATCTGGGGCATGCTCCTCTCCATCACGGGCATTGCGCTGATCCCCCACCTCAGTGTGGTCCTCACCTCCGTGACCGAACGCTGGTTCATGACCGTGCTCCCCTCCGACTACACCGTCGCCTATTACGGGCAGATCTTCGCCCACGACCTGACCCTGCTTTCCATCCAGAACAGCCTGTGGCTGAGCGTGATGAGCACCATCATCGATATCGTCCTCGGCGTCGCCATCGCCTACCTGCTGACCCGAAGGCGCTTCCCGTTCCGGGACGCGCTGGACGCCGTGGCCATGTTGCCCCTGGCGCTGCCGGGCCTGGTACTCGCCTTCGGGTACATCTCCGGTTTTTCGGGGACCTTCCTGGACGTCCGCGTCTCCCCCGTGCCCCTGCTGATCATCGCCTATGCCGTGCGCCGCCTTCCCTACATGGTCCGGGCGGCCTACGCCGGATTCCAGCAGATGAGCGTCACCCTGGAAGAGGCTTCCATGAACATGGGCGCCGGCCCCTTGAGGACGCTCTGGAAAATCACCATGCCCCTCGTGCTCGCCAACATAGCGGCGGGCGCCATACTCTCCTTTTCCTTCGCCATGCTCGAAGTGAGCGACAGCCTGATCCTGGCCATCAAGGAACAGTACTATCCCATTACCAAGGCCATCTACAGCCTGATGGGGCGCATTACCGACGGCCCCTACATGGCGAGCGCCATGGGCATGCTGGGCATGATCCTCCTGGCATGCAGTTTGCTGTTTACTGGTAAAGTGCTCGGCAGAAGAATGGGCCAGCTGTTCAAGGTATAGAACCAACCACACGGAGTCTGCGTCTAACGGACTAGCAGGATTTGTTTGGGAGAGGCCGGAATTTCGGTCGCGGGCTGGATGGAAAGGCATGCGGCCCCGTGAATGTCACGGCCTCGCGGGGTGAAACGGTTTCAGCGTTGTAACGGTTCCCGGTTGCGGAAGACAAGGCGCAAACTATGTCCACCTTCAATATGGATAACCTCCCGAAGCGTCCATCCAGGTTTTCCAGGATCCGTCATAGTCTCAAGCGAACGATGGTGTCCGGGCTGATCGCACTCATACCGCTCACCATCACCATCGCCGTACTGAGCTGGCTGCTGACCTGGCTGGACTCCTTCGCCGCGCCGGTCATTCGCGGGTTGCTGGGACTGGATACCCGCATCCCGGGACTGGGCATCCTGCTCATGCTGATCGTGATTTTCCTGGCTGGCTTCGTGGCTTCGAACGTAGTGGGAAGGAAGCTGATCACGTGGTTCGAAGACCTCATGATGCGGCTTCCCGTCGCGCGAAGGGTGTACCACCCGGTACGGAAGATCCTAGACACCTTCACGATGGCGGGGGAGACCAGGACCTGGAAGACCGTCGTGGTCGAGTACCCTCGCCGCGGCGCGTGGATGATCGCCTTCATCGCGGGAGACATTCCGAGTGAAGAACCACGTGACGATCTGGTGAGCGTTTTCGTGCCCAATACGCCCAATCCCGCCGCGGGTCGCGTGGTCATCGTGCCGCGCCGGGACGTGGTACCCGTGGACCTGTCGGTCGAGGAAGCGCTGGAATTCGTCGTTTCGGGCGGAACGGCCTTCAGCAACGTACTGACCCTGCCCGCGCTGCCGTCGCGCGATCAAACGGTGTCCCGGCAGGCGGAGTTCAGTTCGGCGGAGTCCCGGCAGGATCTTTCGGATTCCGCGTCTCCGGATGGACATCAGGTCTCCCCGTCCCGCGGCAACCGGCTTGCGCCCACATCCATGCGTGGCCGGCGCGTTCCCCTGACCCGGTCCGACGATCCGGTGTAGAGACGGCCGGACCCTGTGTCTCCGGGGTTTTCGCAAAAGTCTTGTGTTTTCTTATCTTTATAGTGATTATTTATCTTCTACCAACCGTATGGTTTGATATAGCCAGCGCCCAAGGACTCCTCGAC
>VXWP01000088.1 GCA_009835325.1 Gemmatimonadota bacterium
CTATCCGGAGAGATACCTGCCGAAATTGGAAACCTCGCCAAGCTGGAAAGATTGGGGCTATCTTACAACCAGCTATCCGGAGAGATACCTGCCGAAATTGGAAACCTCGCCAAGCTGGAAAGATTGGTGCTTTCTCACAACCAATTATCCGGCGAGATTCCCGCCGAAATTGGAAATCTTACTGCGATTGAGTTTCTGGTGCTTTCCAGCAACCAGTTGTCCGGTGAAATACCATCGGAAATCGATGGGAACAAAAGCCTATGTCAGTTGGAACTTAACATAAACCAAAAACTGAGCGGCCCTTTGCCAGTCGAGATAACCAACCTTGACTTTGAATCTCCCCGTCCTGAGATTTTCATATGTTCTTTGGATCTGTCTGGTACCAACGTCTGCGTACCTGACACTGACCTGTTCGACGAATGGTTGGAAAGGATCGAGAGAAAAACCGGAATCACTTACTGCGAGTAAGAACCAGATACCTCGTCCGATCGTGACGCGTTGATCCAGTTCTACCACGCGACCTACGGTCCGAACTGGACGGACAACACCAACTGGCTGAGTAACAAACCGATTGGGGAGTGGCACGGGGTATTTACTGATCGCGGCGGCCGATCGGCGCACTGAGTCTGGTCAAGAACGGACTGGAAGGCCGCCTTCCCCCCTTGCTGGAGAAGTCGGACCGCTCCCGCACGAACTGCTCAATGTGCCCCTGGACCATCTCTGGTTACTGAATTTAGGGTTGTGTGTGCCACCCGATGCGGCCTTCAGGACGTGGCTGGAAGGCATCAGCAGTACTAACGGAATGACGTTCTGCACGGAATGACCGGCAACGCGACAACCGGGCACCAACCTGCACGATGACCTGCGCGAATCCCCACTGAATGGATACGTTGGAAAATCCCAATCTGCTGGAGGTTTGATTAAATTTCTTGCAAACGTTTGTCGTTCATGGCAATATACTTAACTCGATCTAACTACACGGGCGTTATCCTGAATCCGGACATCTGAAGCAAGCGCGGTCCTGATTGCTAATCCTTATCCGATTCACACAGTTGGGGGCAAAACGTGCAATACGGCGGGAACAACATACCTTTGAAAAACGAGCGGACTCCTGCAGACGGCCCGCACCAGGCGGACCCGGCGGACCAATCGGAACGGGCCGTTGACAATACACATGAGGCGAACCCCGCCGTTGACGATACGATCCGATTGAACTGGCGCGAGAAGCTGGTCGAGTTCGGTATGTTCATGGCGCTGGTCATGTGTGGCATGGTGATCGGAATGATGGTCATATTAGCTGTTCTGCTCACCATGCAAAGTACCTTAGCGGAGTGGGCACCGGGACTCACGGAAGCCGGTTCGATACCGTTTATCATCCTGGTCGTCGTGGCCGTGATTATCGGCAATGTCTGTTCGTTCAGCTGCGCGCCCTACATCATACGTCTCCTCTTTCGCGGCAACGAGCTGAAGGACGAGCGGATGGATAACGCCGTGAAGCGCTTGATATCCGTAACCGGGATGAGCATAAGGGTCGAGAAGATCTATGCCATAAAGGGCAATACGGCCAACGCCGTCGTGGCCGGTCTTTTCCGTAAGGGACAGTGCATCTTCTTTACGAACAGGCTGCTGGAGCGAATGAGCGAAGGAGAGATCATGGCGGCCCTGGCGCACGAACTCGCCCACGGGCGGCACCGGCACATGACTAAAGTGTTGGTGGCGATCGTGTTATGGGCCCTCGGCGTCCAGATATTCTTCCGGTTGATCGACTTTCACGCTTACTTCGGGGCGCAGGACCCATACTGGCAGATCGGGGCTAATGGCGTTTTGAGCGGATTGAACATCTTCCTGCTTATGTTACTCGTCCTGTTCCCGCTTTCGAGGCGGCACGAATACCAGGCGGACGCGACCGCCGCCCTGTGGGTGGGCACAGACCTGTACAAGCAGGCTCTTTACCGGCTGCATCAAATCAACGACCAGATGAAACCGCCGCGGAAGTTTCTGGCGAAGCTGGGCACCCATCCGACAATGCAGGAAAGGCTAGAACGGGTGGGGATGCTCGAATAACGCGCCGTTGGTTCGTTCCGCAGCCGATCCGCTTTGGTTTTGAACCCTCACTCCTGATTCATCGCATCTACCGGACTCAGCTGCGATGCCTTCAAGGCGGGATAAATACCGGCGCAAAGGCCAATGGCCAGTGAAATCGCCAGCGACAGGAGGATATTCGAAACCGACGCACCGCTCGTGAAAGCAAGGTCCCACACCTGATTCAGTACAAACGAGAACACCGAACCAAAGCCCAGCCCCAGCGATATCCCCAGTATTCCGCCTAAAGCGCTGATACAGGTGGCTTCCAGCGTAAATTGATTCACGATATCGACATGTCTCGCCCCTACCGACTTCCTGATGCCTATTTCCCGCCGCCGTTCAGTGACGGAGACCAGCATCATGTTCATGATCCCGATTCCGCCCACCATCAGCGAGATGCCCGCCAATGCGGCAATCGAAGATTTAACGGCGTTTATCACGCCTCCGATCTGGTCCATGGCGTCTTTACCACTGACGATGTCGAATCCGGCCTCTTCACCATGGTTTGTTTTCAGGGCTGCCTCAATGTCGCCCAACGCACGGTCCATGACACGCGAATCCGCCACCTTGATGGACAGAAGATCGAAGCCTTCGTGGCCAAGCATCCGTTTCTGGACCGTTGTAATCGGAACGAAGACCCGGTTTCCCCAGCTTTCATTGAAAACCGTCTTTGGCTCCATGACGCCGATCACGGCAAACCGCTGGCCATTCAGTTTCAGTTCCTTGCCGACCGGGTCGGCATCGTCAAACAGCTTCGCGGCCAGCTCATCGCCCAGCACGCAAACTTTGCGCCAGCGTGTAACGTCGCGGTCGATAATGAATCGGCCCGAGGAAACCGGCCATTGGTACAGGTCCGGAAACGTTGGCGTCGTACCGTACACCATCCCGCCATAGGACGTTTTCGCGTACCTGAGATCCGCGTTCGATGTCGCGGCCGGGACCACCTGGCGCACGGCGTTCGAGCTTCTGCTGATTTCCAGCACGTCCTGCCAGACGAAATGTTCGTAATCCGGTACCTCGAGCCACTGTCCATCCCGGTTTACGAATCTCGATGGACTCACCCAAACCATGGTGCCGCCGCGCACCGATTCGAATTCCTTCATGACCATGTCGTGGAGTCCTTCGCCGATCGCGATGATGGCGGTTACGGCGCCGATGCCGACCGCGATCCCCAGCAGCGTCAGGGCTGAACGCAGTCTGTAGTGCGCGAGATTGGCAAATACGGTCTGGACATGGTGCGTTATGGACACGGACGACAGGATCCTTTGTAGTTATGGGTGTTTCGCGGTCAGCGCGGCATGAACCGCTCTGGCATCCAGTGCGATGGGCGCGCCGGGTTCAATACCGGAAAGGATCTCCACGTTTTCGGTCGATTCGATACCGACCTCGACCATGGCGGACTCCAGGTACGATTCCGGGCACCTCGGCAATTCGGGGTCTGCCGAAGTGCAACGATAGACCATGTGCCGCCTGCCAGGCGTCGATCCGGTCAGTGCCGGATCGTTTTGATCGATGAACGCACCCCGGTAGTCGGCCGTTTCCATGACGGAAGAAGCGGGCACCAGCACCGAGTGATCGTTCTTCTCCAACACGATGTCGATATCGCAGGACATGCCCTGCTGCAATTCCATCGTCGGATCCGATATCACGATTTCGGTATCGAACGTGACCAGCGTGCTGCCGGGCCCGCGCACACCGACTGGCGCGACGCGCTCCACCCGTCCATGGTACATCGCGTCCGGGTAGGCATCGACACGGATCCGCACATCCTGTCCGGGCCGGACCCTTCCCGCGTCAATTTCTCCAACGGCCGATTTGACGATCATCCGGTCCGGATCGCCGATTCGGAACATCTCCGTGCCGCCGGTGTACGACGAGGTACCTGATGCTACGACCTCGCCCTCTTCCACCGCACGGGCAATGACGATACCGTCCAACGGCGACATGACTCGCACGGCGTCATGCGTAAGGTCCGAATCCACCTCGACGTTCACCTTCATTTCCAGAATCCTGAGTTCAAGCTCTGCCATGTCGAGATCGTGACGGGCCCTGGTGTGTGCGATCCTTGCCTGGTCGAATTCCTCGGACGATACCAGGGACCGCTCGTACAGCTCGCGCTTTCGCTCGAAGTTCAACTCCCTTTCTGAAAGATCGATCCGGGCGCCGTCCACCCGGGCGCGCTGCCGGGACAGCTGCAGGGACTGGGAAGGGTCCGGCTCTATCACGGCAAGCACATCCCCCGCTGAAACCCGATCTCCGACATCCGTGTGAATGTGTCTGACTTCCCCGGAAATCGTGGGCTTGACCATGACGGTTCGGACGAACTGGATAGTGCCCGTCTCCGCCAGCACCTCGGAGATCGATCCGTGTTGTACCTGGTGGATACGGAACGAGGCATCGCGAGCCGTGGAACTGAACACAAAATACAGCAGAACGGCTATGAGGCTGCAGGCCGTTACACCGGCAATGACTAACCGTTTTTTCATAATTGAAGTGGTTTCCAAGAGCTACACGTAAACCGTGCCGAGCAGCTCGATCGTCCTGCGAATGACAATCCACATGCCCCACACCAGTCCCAGCGCGAGCCAGGTGAGCTTCGCCGATCCCCGGAAAGTCCGTGCCAGTCCGAGTCCCAGCAGGAAAAGAAACCAGATGCCGAAGAAATCGACGCCTGGCAGGAACAAGCTCCAGAGGGTATCGGGGTCCGCATCACCGAGAAACAATCCAGGATGGATGGGGGGATCGAGTGAACCGGACAGAAAGACCAGCGAGGTCTTGACGATGGTTTCCGGTACGAGGACAAGCGAGGCATAGCCGGCTATAGGAATGACCTTGCCGTACGGCAGAAGCTTGCCGAATATCAATTCACCGCAGTGTTTTCCCACCACCGACCACGCAGCGACCATGAAGCAGACGCTCGCCGGCAGGACCAGAAGCCCGATGAGCTGACGATGGTCGAACTGCACGGCCTCGCGTAGAATGACGGATTGTTGATCCGCACTCAGATCCGAATAGGACTGGAATTCGGTCTCGATCAACGCCCTTTCCCTATCCAGCGCCACGGGCAAAGTGACGATTCCGGCGCAAAAGACGACCGACATGACCAGGACCAGAACCCCCATCAACTCGGCGGTGGAATGTCCTATTTCAAGATCCGCGAAGACCTTCCCCGGTCTGTAGAAAACCTGGAGCCATCGCCGGGCAAATCCTGCCAGATCCGTGGAAGCGCTCATGGACATAGATCCCCCATGATGACCAGGTGGTAGTAGCTGTGTCCGCCGCCCGACCAGAATGGACTGTCCCAGGGCCAGAACCTCCACCAGACCGGTTTCGTACGGGTATATTCACCCCGCCTGTAACTCTCCAGGAACGTGCGGATGTGATGCGCCGTGCTCGTGGACAGATGCCGGCCGACTCTCCTGGGATGGGATTCCACGCCCAGGTAGGATCGAATCATCAGGCTGTGCTCATCGATCGGAAGCGCGTCGACGTTCGCGACGTACCACTTGAACACGTAGTAGAAGTGGTTTATGAGGAAATACTCGACGTTCGACACGTAGAAAACGGATACGCTCGTACCGTGGGCTTCGGCGAAAGTGCCGATGGCCCTCAGCGCCTTCCCGCCCGCGAAGTTCCCCACGACGGGAATGACCAGGTTCCTGTGATGCAGGTGCTTCACAAAGCTGAATGCCTCTTCTGTACTCAGGAAACTGGCGAATTCCCCTTCTTTCGTCGTGCCCGACATCAGATCCCTGAACGTAGGATAGGACAGGCCGTTTCCAAGGCGTGTTTCGGCGTAGCGGATCGAAAGCTGTTTTTCATGAAACGACCGGTAGATGTAGAGCATCTTGTCGAGGTCGTCCCGGTCTTCGATCCCGTACCGCCTTACTTCCCACCGAAGCCGCTTCCAGTTTTCTTCAAACAGCAGTGAGTCGGCCGTGGTCGACGTCTCGATGTGATCCAGGATTTCGGTAACGGAGGCCGTGTGTTCCGGTCGTCCGATCGCAACCGAGTCACCATCCCGGTTCTGCCTGCTGAACAGCAGCATCAGGAAGGACGTTCGGTCCCGGGCCAGGGCAAAAAGGGCTTTGTAGAGGAGGTGTTGGAGCAGGTTCTCGCGGCGGATGTCGACGATGAAAGCGATATCCGGTCTCGAGGCGGCCATGTAGGAGAAGTTCTGTTCCGTACCGACGCCGATATAGACGCCGCCGCGCCTGCCCCGTTCGATTACCGTGGGAACGACGTGCAGGTAGGACGATTCATTGGTAACGAAGTTGTCTCCGGGGAAGTGACCGGGTTCTTCGGAGAACGCGGTCATGATCCTGGCGAATTCGGATAACGCCAGGGAGTCCGGCACCGACCCGTGCGAAGCGAAGCGCAGGTCGAGCAGGACGCAAAGCGCCGGCAAAACTAAAAATCGAAGTAGTTTCAATGTAGGGGGTTTTCCTTCTCATCTGATTAAAACTCAGCTATTTCGAGTTCAA
This sequence comes from Gemmatimonadota bacterium, assembly GCA_009835325.1. Lineage (NCBI taxonomy): Bacteria > Pseudomonadati > Gemmatimonadota > Gemmatimonadota bacterium. The sequence continues at coordinate 6,570 of VXWP01000088.1, forward strand.
CTGTGCAACGCGATCAAGGCGATTCTGCAGGGTGGGGTGGGTCAGGAATATACGGGCGAACTTCCGTGGGGCCTTCATTCGGTCATTCAATTGATGCAGGCGGTAGAGGGCCCGACTGTAACATTCCACCCCTACCCATCCGGCCGCGGTAACATCTGCCTCGTATTCGTTACGTCTCGACAAGGGTAGCATGACACAGACCATAACGAGCCACACATTCACACCGCCAATCAAACCGGATGCCCACACCTTAAGGGACTCATCCAATGCATCGAAGTGGGCACTGAAGTCAGACAGATTCCACAAGACCTGAATCATGCAAATCCACAGAATCCCAGCCAGCAACATCTTGGACAAATGCCTGTGACGAATATGCGCCACTTCGTGGGCGAATATCGCCAGGATTTCGTCTTCGTTCATTTTCTCCAGCAGTTTGTTGGTAAAGAAAATGTATCGAGCTTTGCGAAAAAGGCCGGAAACCATCGCGTTGGCTGTCCTGCCTTTCATGGCATATAACGTTTCCGCCGTGATGTCCATCCCGGTGACCGTTAACAACTTCCTGACCGACCTGTCCAGACGATCATCCTGTAACTCATAACCACGGAAAATGAGCCGTGTCAGGTAGGGGAAACACAGATATGCACAGGTGTTACCCACCGCGGCCGACACGACGATCAGCACCACGACGGCAATCGACCCACTTTCGAACAGACCTGGAGCAGACGTTTCGGCCACGTCAATCGTTGAGAGCAAGATCCCTGCAAACACCAAAGCCGCCAGAAACATGCACGCCGCTGCTGCGGCCATGTCCAGTCCAAACTCGACCAGTTTATCACGCCAGGTCAACCGTATCTTTCCCTCTTCATCCGGCAGACTTTCGGCGGCATTGAGGTTTCTTTCATTATTGGAATCAATCATCACAGCGTCTCTCTTAACTTTGTCTATTTAGAAGACAATCATGGTTATGAATACGTGCAGGCCCGCGTAGGCCGAGAGAATCCCAACGCACTTCAGCCGGGTCAATGCACTTAACCGGTGTACCACTTCACAGGCAACCGTCAGGGTAAGGCCATAGGCTAAATAGCGACCAAGTCGTACCCAACCGAACCATCCCGAATCCTGCATCTTACCGATTTCGACGGGCAATTGCTCTATCGTGGAAATAGAAGTCAACCCTTCGTGGACCATAGCATCGGAGAACAACACCAGGAACATTACGGCACACGCTGAATACAATGCGAGTGGCAAGTATCCGATACTCAGCCAGCCGAACAAAGCGCGGTGATACCGTCGGCCGTTCAACAGCATTACAGCAATGACAATGAACGCCCATCCCAGCACAAATGTAGCAATGTCACCGAACACGACCCCCACCGACGTGCTGATGCTCATAACCGTTAGAACCTGATCATATGCACTGACCAGTTGTTCGGGAATCTGTTCCATGACCGTGCGGAACATCATGTATACAGTCAGTACATTGGAAATCAGGTAGGTTACAAAAACGCTTATACCGATCCAAATGGACTCCCTAATTCCGATCGATGAGATTCTATCAACAATCCAACCAGGATTTCGCATAGTCGTTCCTTCAATTGAATCCGGCCGCTATCTGACCGGTTAAGTAGGTTTCCACCATGGAGGCTGCAAGCACAAGCAAGAGCCCCGCCGTCAATCTTCGATAGTTCAATGACAACCTGTCCATACTGAACGACCAGTCATCTAATCTCAGCTTTCTGTATATGATGATAAAACCTTCGCAAGCCACGGCCGCTATCATGGCGAATCCAGCGAGTTCCAGTAATCCATGAGGCACCGTAAGGGCGGCCACCCTTTCCCACGACATGCCAGAATCTATCGCACTTCGTACAACCCATCCGGTACTCAGTCCGATCCAGGCCAGATTCGCCATGCTCATGAATCCCAGCGATAGAATCCCCGTCAGAAGAACGGCGCAGACTTTCAGATTCGTTCCAATGATGTATTTCCACTCATCGTGTCCATCGAGGAAAACGCGGGGGAACAGGGTATTCGCGTCTGAAGCATGGTCCGGAGCGCCCGCAGGTCCCGTGTCCAAGGGAGACGATCTGCCGATTACAAGGCCGGCAAGTATACAACACACAGCGAGTAAAAAGGGTACTTTGTTGAGACGGTATTCATTCATCGGCATAGTTAAAAACCAGGTTAGTCTTGATTCCTGTTTCTGGTTATAGAACGCGATGTGTTATCAGCCTGATCGAATGCCCATTCAGGCGAGGAGGGGGCGCGACGCCCCCTCCTCCTTACCTTAAGGCCCTAAACACCGAGTGCAAAGCCAGCAACTAAACCTGCAGCGCCGAGTCCTGTGCATGCGGCAAGGCTGAGACCGACCTTTAACCCCCACCCACCGGCTATGGCTGCAATTGCACCGGAGGAGGTGTTTATAACATCGTGGCCCGTAAGGCATAGGATCAGGTTCGGCGTCGCAACGACGCCCGGGTTTTCAGCCATCGTTGCGTTGGCCGTCGAGTTGACGCTTGCGCCCGCGATCAGGGCGAACATGAATACGGAGAGAATGAGCTTTTTCATGATGAACTGTACTCCTCTATTGCTGGTTTGATCGAACGTGTATCGAGCGAATAACAAACGTGTGTAATTTACCTTTAGAACGCAATTGGAATTCCGTCAGCCTCCTTTCCTCTTCGATTCAGGTTCCATCCACCGTTCTCCTTCGATGCGGGCCTCATTTCCTGCACTGGTTCCAGGGAATTCGGTAACAGGTCTCGGAATGCGCGGTTCCGAGAGCGCTTCGATCGTCAAACGGAAACTCGACCTGATGTGGTAACTGAATCCAGCTTCTGCCGCGCGGTCTAAATGGATTAGTCCTTCGGAATTTTCCGATTCTCGCGGAAAATCTTTTTTTTGCTGCAATAAAAAAACCCGGCGATCGTTCCGCCGGGCTTAATCATTCCCGCTCGAATGCCTGTATACCAGGCTATCTGGCCTCATCCCCTTCTTAGATCCATTCGCTTTTTATTTTGCCTTTCGAATTCACGTAACTCCTCCCTATCCGCCTCCACCTCCCCGGCTAACTCCTCCTGGGTTGCTTCTCCCATGTGCACTTCCATCAGTCGCCGGATCGTCCTGAGCTCGATCATGGTGTTCATCAAGGCCGGTCCGAGTTGACTCATCCAGCCGATGTCCTGCTGGATCAGGCTGATGTCCTCCCGGATTCGGCTGATATCGTTCCGTATCTGTCCCAGATCCTCTTCGAACTGCATGGGGCCATCGGGCAATCCCAGCATTTACTACCTCCCAACAGTAATAGATGAGAAATAACCCGCGGGTGAAGGCAGCGTAGGGCGGGTAAAGGCAGCGTAGGGCGGCAAGACCGCTACTCTCCGTCCCCCTCACGCACCGCTTCCTGCAGCGCTTCCCGCGTCATGCCCGCGGGAGGCGTGTTCAGACCCGATTCCTCGCCCGGGTCGGCGACGAGCCAGATGCCGCGCTCGAGGGCGAAGCCGCCTCGAGCGGCGGCTGTTTGCAGGAGAACCTGCAGGTGTTCTCCGCCCATCAGGCCCAGCAGCCCGACGGGGATCACCCGGACGGAGACGCCCCGGTCGCGCAGGAAGCCCGCGTACCAGTCCGGCGGACGTTCGTAGGAGAACACGAGGAAGGGACGTTCCGGCGTGCCGGCGCCTCTCCAGAAACCCAGACGATACCAGTTCGTCCGCAGGGAGCGGACGAAGGCACCGTGGCGAAGTCTGGGATTGATTTCGTCCATGGACTGCCGATAGAGCACGCCGAGGCGCTCGGCGTTGGCTTCCTGGAGCTGGATGTAGGTCTCCAGGTATCCCGATTTCAGCAGCCACTCGAACCGGTCTTCCCGGTCCAGCCCCATGAGCGACCTGAATTCGTCGCCGTGGTACAGTCCGTTCCGGACGAGATGGCGGATGAAGTACCGGAAATGCAGGTCGTCGAAGGCGTCGGTTGCGGCATAGGCCTCCGCAGGGCGCGTGATATGGGGCTCCCAGTCATGCACGATGGCCTTCAGAGCTCTTTGGCCGCGGCTGTGCCGGGCGATGGCGCGCGCCGGCTCGAAGAGGTGCCGGTTCAGGTAGGCCATGTCCAGCCGGGAGGGAAGGCCGACCGCGTCCCCCCGGGCGTCCCGGGCGGCTTCGTATTCGCCGGTGGTCTCGCCTTCGCGCGGTGCGCTCACGCCGGCGTACCAGGCCGTCGTCGTGCCCCCCAGGCGGTTTAGGATGGGCAGCGCCCACGATTCGAAGCGCACGTCGCCCGTCGCTACGGCACCCCCGGTGTAGCTGGCGGCCGGCGCCACGGTCCAGAGGAAATCCATCCCGAGGCCGGGCAGCATGCCGGCGAGATCGCCCATATGCTCATGCCGCCGTGCGACGAAATCCCAGACGCCTCGAAGCGGAACGGCATCCGCCGCGTTTGTTTTCGCTGCGCCGGCAGCTTCCACATCGGCAGCCGGACCGGAGACTGATTCTGCGTTCGCGGCCGCGGCCGGACCGGACGCCGCGCTACGTACCACCCATACCCGTTCGGGCAATACCGTACCTACGGATACGTTGTTGAGGGAGATATCCGGTTTCCGGTTGCCAGGCATCTGGGCCGTGGCATACCCGTGGTCGGGAGACCAGTCCCCCGGGGAATCGACCAGTGCGCGGACGTACCGCGCGAATCCGCCCAGAAAACCTTCCAATCTTTCGGTGCCGTCTTTCACGGGCAGGATGCCCAGTGGCGGCAGGGCCCGGTCGAGTCCGGACAGCACCTGCCGGTCCACGGCCAGGACGAATCCCTCATTCAGCCGCCCGGTCCGTCCCGCGGCCGCCACCGCCAGGCGGCCGAAGGTCTCCTCGTCGTCCCGCATGGACGCCAGGTCTGATGCGGACCGGATCTCTTCCCGGATCTCCCGGTCGGCGAAGGCGGCCGCGATGACCCCCACCGGAACGCCGACCAGGGCGTATTCGGAACCCCATCGGTTGCCGGACATGCGCACGGTCAGCGTGTCCTTCGCGTCGGAGACGACTTCCACCCTGCCCCTGAATCTTGCCGTGGTCCAGTCCACCGGCACGGACCGTTCCCGGTTCCGGTAGTACAGGCTGGGCCGCAGATCCTGCTCGCCGCGCAGCAGCAGCTCGACCTCTTCCCCCGGCACCGCGCCGTCCGGCGGGATGCGCAAGGTCCTGCGGACCACGCGGTATTCGGGTTCGGGCGCGGGTTCGGGCGCGATTTCTTCTCCGGGCGGCGGACCTTCAGGCTCCACGAGCAGCGGTTCGGCTCCGTCACCCACGAGCAGCCGGGTACCGGCGCGGGCCGCCACGCTGCTGCCCAGGCCCCGGCCGACCGGGTGACCGGCGGCGAATTCGAAGTCCACGAAGGGATTCAGGACAGGACCGGATTCATGGTCGGCGTTCAGCGCATGCAGGTTGATATCCAGGCGGGCCAGGACCTCGTTGAACTGGTACCGGTCGTGGACGCCGGGATTGACCTTCCTCCGTTCGCCGTAGGGCCCGTCGGAAGGCATGGCCAGCACGAGCAATTTGCCGCGCGAGACGAAGTTGATGGCCAGGTCCACTTCCTGGATGCTCATGCCCGGATCGCCGCCGCCCAGCAGCACGATGGCGTCGTAGTCCCGGGCGTCCCGTTCCACCATGGCCGGGTAATACGGCCGGTAGTCGACGTCGAACCCCGCTGCCGAGAAAGCGCGGATCATCCCGGCGTGCTCTTCCGGATAGGCCATGGCGTAGTCGACGACGAGCAGGCGGGTACCGGCGTCCTGCCGGGCGGACACCTCCTGCCGGGCGGACACCTCCATTCGCGCGCTCGCGGCGTGCAGGGGCAAAAGGCAGCATATCAGGAAAGCAATCAGGAAAAAAAGCCGAATGATCCGCATGTAGTACATTCCGGGGTGTTGTTTCAGGCCGACTTACCATATTACAGCCATGCCAGGGTGATCACAAGACGATAAACTGCGCAACGCCCGGCAATCACAGGACCGCGCTCTCCCACGAAATCGGGTGGACATTGGTCCGTTGCCGGCAGCATGTCCATGCCGTCGCCGGATACGCTAAATGAAAAACCACAGGCAGGTTAAAAACCAGTTTTTTGGTGACAAACGTGTGTAGTTACCGCGATATTCAGAGACAAACAAGCGCATGCCCGCCTTTCGCGGAATTGCGCGATGGCAAGCGCGTTTGCAGAAAACCGTTTCGAGTCCGTTTGGCCGGAAGGTCAAACTTTCGCAAGGGACGGATTGAACGCGTGGTGGACGACCATGAGAGGTCAGACTATTGAGTGCACGCGATGATCCGTTACAGGAGGTAGAAGCGCTGCGCGCCCGCAACGCCGCGCTCAACGAGGCGATCCTGCGTATCAGTGCGAGCATGGACCTCGAGACGGTACTCGAGGAGGTCGTGGAGCGTGCCAGGTCGCTCACCGGAGCGCGCTATGGCGCCATCGCCACCTTCGACGAGGCCGGCGGCCTCCAGGATTTCGTCTCGACTGGTCTCACCGACGAGGAGCATCGGCGACTGTCGGCATGGCCCGATTGGCCGCGGTTATTCGCACACTTCCGCGACCTGGCCGGGCCGCTGAGATGGGCGGACTTATCGGAATACGTGCGTAAGACCGGCTATTCGGCGGACATGCTGCCGGCCGCCTGTGCCTTCCAGGTCGCTCCGATGCGTCATCGCGGCGCGATTGCCGGAAACCTCTTTCTGACGGGAAAAGCGAACGGCGGGGAGTTCACGGACGAGGACGAGGAGATCCTGGTTCTGATCGCCTCGCACGCGGCCGCCGCGATTGCCAACGCGCGCAAGTACCACGTCGAGCAGCACACCAGGGCCGACCTCGAGTCGCTGGTCGAGACTTCCCCGGTAGGCGTCGTGGTGTTCGAAGCGGTTACCGGCAGTACGGTGTCGTTGAACCGGGAGGCGAAGCGGATTGCGGAGAACTTGCGCCTTCCAGGCAAACCCATTGAAGCCATACTCGAGGTGGCGACCTGCCGTTTCGCCGACGGACGGGAAATCGCGCTGGACCAGTTCTCCCTTGTCCAGGTGCTCCGCACCTCCGAGACGGTGCGTGACGTGGAGGTCGTGATTACCATACCCGACGGCCGCAGCGTGACAGTGCTCGTAAGCGCCACCCCGGTTCGCGGCGAGGACGGCGCGGTGACGTCGATGGTGGTCACCATGCAGGACCTGGCGTCACTGCAGGAACTGGACCGGACGCGGGCCGAGTTTCTCAGCATGGTGAGCCACGAACTGCGTGCGCCGCTGACCTCCATCAAGGGGTCGGCGACGACGGTGCTGAACGCCTCGCGGGAACTGGATCCGGCGGAAGTACGCCAGTTCTTCCGGATCATCGATGAACAGGCCGATCTCATGGACAGTCTCATCGGCGACCTGCTCGATGTGGGACGCACCGATACGGGCACGCTGTCGGTCACCCCGGAGCCCTCGGAGGTGACCTTCCTGGTGGACCAGGCCCGCAACACCTTCCTCTCCGCCGGCGCCCGACACAACGTCCTCCTCGACCTGCCGCCCAATCTGCCCCCGGTGCTCGCCGATCGGAAACGCATCGTGCAGGTGCTGAACAACCTGCTGTCCAACGCCGCCCGTCATTCGACGGCAACCTCACCCATCCGTATCTCGGCCGAGCGGGACGGCGTGTACGTCGCGGTCACGGTGGCCGACGAGGGCCGGGGCATTGCACCGGAATTGCTGGGGCGGTTGTTCCGCAAGTACGGACGCAACGAAGTAGACTCCGGTGTATCCGGTGGACTGGGCCTTGCCATATGCAAGGGGCTGGTCGAGGCCCACGGCGGGCGTATACGGGCGGAAAGCCCGGGCGTGGGCAAGGGCACGCGCTTCATCTTCACGATACCTGTCGCGGACATGGGCGGTGAAGATGCCGCGGCCGACGATGCGCGGCACCCCCCGGGTCTTGTTTCCGAGGGCCGCCAGCCGACGACGGTGCTCATCGTGGACGACGACCCGCAGACGCTGCATTACGTGCGCGACATCCTCGCCGACGCGGACTATTCCGCCGTGGTGACGGCCGATCACCGGGAAATCTCGCGCATCATCGAAGCGGAGAAACCCAAACTGGTCCTGCTCGACCTGATGCTGCCCGGAACCGACGGGATCGAACTCATGCGGACGATTCCCGAGCTCGCCACCCTGCCGGTAATCTTCATCTCGGGCTACGGTCGCGACGAGACGATCGCCAGGGCGCTGGAGGCCGGCGCCGAAGACTACATCGTCAAACCCTTCTCGCCGACCGAGCTCACGGCCAGGATCGGGGCCATCCTGCGCCGGCGGGCCAATCCGGATCGTTTCGTACTCGGTGAGCTGGCCATCGATTATGACCGCCGCGAAGTCAAGCTTGCGAATCGGCCAGTGGCGTTGACGGCTACCGAGTACGAGGTACTGCGCGTGCTTTCGCTCTGCACGGGGCGGATCGCCACCTACGACACCCTGTTGCGTGAGATCTGGGGCAGGCGCGGCCTCGGTGACACGAGGCTCGTGCGGGCCATCATCAAGCGACTTCGAAGAAAGCTCGGTGAAAGCGCCGATGACCCGTCTTACGTCGCCAACGTGCGCGGCGTCGGATACCGCCTGACCCGGCCGGGGGATGGGTAGGGCAGCGGGCAGACTCTACGCCCTGCACACCTTGCGTAGGCCGGATGTCCCCGTCACACCTACCAGTCTGTCGGATCGGGAACCCCGGTGCTGACGACGACCTCGAGGCCGGGTTCGGGCAAGGTGCGTCTCGCGGCCTGGAGGGTAGCCCCCGGCTCGGGCCAGTCGTCCAGGACGCCGCGAAGTTCGCCCGTGTATCGATCGAGCAGGAGTGCGGTGGACCGTCCGTCGTCCCGGGTCATCGTCACGAATCCGCCTGGTCCGGATAATTCCAGGTGTTCCAGCCGGCCGGTCCAGTCCGCTCGAACGGGAATCGCGAAGACGAAGCCGCCGGCTTCACCTTCGCCGCACGCGATTTCCTTCATGGAGAAACTCAGGTCGAAAAGTGTGTTGCCTTCGGCGTCTCCCGCGGCAAGCCGGTAGGGTCCGCGCTTCACCGGAAGGGACGGCGGCGCGTCGACCACGAAAGCGGGCTCGAGGTAGAGGTCGCCGTATTCGTCCCTGCCTCCCCAGACCAGCAGGCTTCTCCCGGATGACGGGGATGGCAGGGCGAATGTCGGTTCGCCTTCCAGGATCTGCCTGCGGTTTATCATCCTGATGAAGCTGTAGTCGCTGGACCAGTCAGGCGGTCCGCAATATGACATGAAATCGGGCATGGACGGTGGTACAAACTCGTCGTTCCTGTGATCGTACCCCCAGACGCCGATGCTTCCGTCCATGTAAGGGAAATCTTCTTCGAGAAACGATGGACCGCCGCAGGGAGCGTGCTGCATGTTCAGATTATGCCCCAATTCGTGTGCCATATACGCAGGGTTCAACTCGGATACCGTTACGGAACCAGGTCGCCAGCCGAGTCCTCCGCCACGGGTGACAATGCCCATGTAATAGTCTTTCGAACCGTCCATGGTGCGAATCATCCCCACCTTTTCCAGCGTCTTGACCGAACTGACGGGATCATAGGAGACCGCCACCGGGCTACGAATGTTGACGTTGAATTCGTTCACGGGCAGGCGATCCTTCGATGGGTTAAAGTAATCCGAATCTTCCGTAAGGCTCTGTACCGTGGACACCAGGCCCATGTCCGGGTTATTCATCCAGTAGAGGGGCACCACGGTCAGATTGAAAGGGGGCATGTCGACTACTACCACGGACAGCCGTCCCGCGGCAGGCAGGCGGCCCGATGAACCCAGCTCGATGACCATCTCCAGTCCCGGCTGGATAATCGAACCTGGAATCGGCGCGTTGGACGTGGCCTCGCTGTCGCCCATATGGAGCAACGAAGTAATAAATTTGTCCGTATTCTCCATTTCCGCGGTGAAAACCTCGACATCGTCATGAAAGAAACGCGCGGTGACGTGAGGCATGGGTACGGTGGCATCCTTTTCCGACGCAATGAAGACACGGAGCAGGGCGTCTCTTCCCGCCACCAGGGGAACGGAGCCATCAAACGTCTGGATCGCCTGGATGAGCATGGCCGTCGATCTCATCAAGAACCCCCGGCAGAAGTCAACATCGGCCATGGGAATAGCCTGTAACCAGTCCCGGGTTTCGGCATCCTCCCTCAGGCACAGACCGATTCCCTCGAACCGCAGTTCGTCCAGCATCAACTGTGTAAAGGACGGCGGCAGTACGCCAAACATGCGCCCGTTGCCGTGCAGGTATAGTTTCTTCAGTCTTGCGAGTCCTCCCAGGGATTCCGGTACGTTGCCGGAAAAACTGTTATATTGAAGGTACAACTCCTTAAGGTTTTCAAGATCGCCCAGTTCCTCCGGGATGACCCCGCTCAACTGGTTCCGGTTCAAGTACAGTTTTTCGAGCCGGACAAGCCGGCCCAGTTCGGGAGGGATTTCGCCGGTCAGTCCGACGTTGCCCAGATAGTCTCTCTGCCCGGAACCTGAAACAGAAAGCTCCAGCAGGTTTTCGAGCTGGCCCAGTTCGGGAGGGATTTCGCCGGTCAACGCGTTTGCGCCAAGGTCCAGGGTCGTCAGGTTTAAAAGCTGGCCCAGTTCAGGAGGGAATACACCACTTAACCAGGATCCGCCTAGGTACGTGGTCGACAGATTTTAAAGCTGGACAAGTTCAGCTGGGATTTCGCCCGTCAACGGGTTGCCGGTGATATCCAGCCACTCCAGGCGGGCGAGCCGGCCCAGCTCAGGCGGGATTTCCCCTTCGAATTTGTTACTGCCCAGGGACAAGGCCGACAGGTTTTCAAGATCGCCCAATTCAGGTGGTATGGAACCTGACAACTGGTTGACGCCAACCGCCAGCCTCGAAAGGTTTTTAAGCCGACCCAGCTCGGAGGGAATCTCGCCGGTCAACGCGTTACCGTGAAGATTCAGATCGGTCAGGTTTTCAAGCCGACCCAGCTCGGAGGGAATCTCGCCGGTCAACGCGTTACTGGGAATAACCAGATCCGTCAGGTTTTCAAGCCGGCCAAATTCTGATGGGATTCCTCCGGACAACTGGTTACCGCCCAGATCCAGCCATTCGAGGCGGGCGAGTCGTCCCAACTCGGGTGGGATGCTACCCGACAGCTGGTTGCCGCTGAGCGACAGTCCCGCAAGGTGCTCGAACCGACCTAATTCGGAGGGAATCTCTCCAGCCAACCGGTTATCATGTAGATCCAGCCACTCGAGGCGGCCGAGTTGGCCCAACTCGGCCGGAATAGTGCCTGACAACTGGTTGTTTGCCAGCTCTACCTTCGTTACCCGTCCGTCCACGTCGACGGTAATCCCATGCCAGGTTCCCAGCGGCTCATCACTCAACCAGTTCGTGTTGTTCGTCCAGTTCGGGCCGTCCGTGACACTGTATAGCGCGATCAAGGCATCCTGTTCCGGATCCGGGGCCGTATCCGATACGATAATCGAGACCATGGCCGATACGTCTCCCGTTCGGGCGGTAACCCGGGTCCTGCCTTCCCCGGCCCCGGTCACCAGCCCCTCCGGACTGACCGCGGCCACGGCCACGTCATCACTTGACCAGGTTGCGACGGCGTCCATTACAGGATGATCGTTCCGGTCCAGCACGGCCGCGGTCAATTGAACAGTCGCGCCGATGGACACGATGACGGCAGGACCCGGTTCGATGACGATACGGTATACCGCCTGCGCCACCGAGATTTCCGCGTGCGCTAGAACATCCCCCGAACGGCCCGTGACGCGCGTTGTCCCGTTACCCGCCGCAGTCACCAGGCCCTCCGGACTGACCGTGGCCACGGCCGTGTTACCGCTCGACCAGATCACCGAAGCGGAGGCCATGACCTTGTTGTTCTGATCGTAGACCGTGGCGGTAAGTTGCTGCGTCTGGCCGATGGCGTGGGAAGTGACTGATGACGGGGCTATTTCGATCCGGGTCGCTACCGGCGCCGGCGGCGGAGGTGGAGGTGGAGGCGGTGG
>VXWP01000089.1 GCA_009835325.1 Gemmatimonadota bacterium
GCTTTCCTGGATCAGATCCGCCGACCGTCAACTCCTCCTCTTCGTGCTTGGCGCGGTCAGCATGGGTCTTTCGATGGGGCTGGGCGAAATCAGCTTCAACAACTTCCTCAGCGACACCTACCACATGGACGCGATGAGCCGCGGCGAACTCGAGTTTCCCCGCGAGCTGCCCGGCTTCCTCGTCGCCGCCTTCGCCGGCATCCTCTTCTTCTGGTCGGAACTGAAGATGGCCGCCCTCTCCATGGCGCTGATGGCCGTGGGGTTCCTGGGGCTTGGCATCTACGGCGATCTGTACGGACTGATGCTCGTTTCCATGATCATCTGGAGCATCGGCATGCACCTGCAGATGCCCGTGACCCGGACGATCGCCCTCCGGCTGGCCCGCGAAGGACGGGGCGCCACCATGCTGGGGCGCCTGAGCGGCATCCAGACCGGCGCCGCCATCCTGGGCAGCATACTGCTCTGGATGGGACTGGGCGACACCTCATTCGGCTACCTGCCCGTTTTCGCCCTGGCCGCGCTGGTGGCTTTGGGGGGTGTCTACTGCTATCTGGCGATGCGCCCCATCGAGGGGCACACGGGCAACCGCCCCACCTTCGTCATGCGGAAGCGCTACACCCTGTTCTACCTGCTGAACATCCTCTTCGGCGCGCGGAAGCAGATTTTCATCACCTTCGGTCCCTGGGTGCTGATCAGCATCTTCGACAAACCGGTATCCACCATCGCCTCGCTTCACCTGGTCGCATCCGTCATCGGCATGTTCTTCGCGCCGCAACTGGGCAAGCTGATCGACCGGTTCGGGGAGCGCCTGGTGCTGATGATTGACGCGGTGCTGCTTATCGGCGTCTGCGTGGGTTACGGGTTCGCCGCGGAAATGGGCTTGGGTGCGTGGGCGATCGATCTCATCTATGCCAGTTTCGTGCTCGACCTGGTCCTGTTCAACGTCAGTATCGCGCGAACCACCTACGCCAGTAAAATCGTCGTCAAAAAGGACGACCTCACCGCGACCCTGTCCCTGGGCGTCACCATCGACCACGCGGTATCCATGTCCATTCCCACCCTGGGCGGGCTGGTGTGGGTCATCTACGGCTACCAGCACGTCTTCATCGGTGCGGCGGTCGTCGCCGTCCTGACCCTGGTGGCCACCGGTTTCATCACGGTGCCCCGTCCGGGTACGGGCCGGGTGAGCCAGGCAGAGGCCGCCGGGTGACTGCCGCGGTCTGTGGTAGGACCGACGTCGGATCGAGGTGATTGCCCAATCAAGGCGAGCGTGCCGGCGATCACCCGCCGGCTAGCCGCCGGCCATCCAGCCGCCGTCCACCACGATCAATTGTCCCGTGAGGAAATCCGAGGCCGGAGAGGCCAGGAACACGGCAGTGCCGGCGATATCTTCCGGTTCGCCCCAGCGTCCGGCCGGCACGCGGTTCAGGATGTAGGTTCCCCGTTCGCTTTGTTCGACGGGCCGGGTCAGCGGTGTCCGGATGTATCCCGGGCAGATGGAATTGATGTTGATGTTGTACGGGGCCCAGTCGATGGCGAGCTGGTAGGTCATGGAAGCGATACCGCCCTTTGCGGCGGTGTAGGCGGGGATATGGGGAATGCCCGTGATGGCGGCCAGCGAGGCGATCTGGATGATCTTTCCGTATTTGCGCTCGATCATGTGCCGGGCCGCAAGCTGTGTGAGGAAGAAGGTGCCCTTCAGGTTGGTGTCCACGACCCGGTCCCAGTCCTCCTCGCGGTAGTCCTCCGGCGGAGTGCGCACGTTCACTCCCGCGTTGTTGACCAGGATATCAATCTGCTTCCAGGTTTCCAGGGTCGTTGCCACCAGGGATTCCCGTCCGTCCCGGTCCGAGACATCCGTTTCCACGACCAGCGCTTCGCCGCCGAACCCCCTGATGGTCTCCTCCGTCCCCTCGAGCCTGGAGCGGGTCCGGCCCGCAAGGACGACCCGGGCGCCCGATTCGGCCATGGCCGTCGCGATCCCCTGGCCGATACCCGTTCCCGCGCCGGTTACGATGGCGACCCTGTCTTTGAGTGAAAACCGTTCGAGATTCATTTATGCTCCTGTGAGACTGCCGTACTGCCGGTCTGCCGGTCTGCCCCGTTTAGCGTTGACAACGTCCACCCTGAACCGGTATCTGTTTCCTGTCGGACGAAGGGCGAATGAATATACAGCCCGGCACACTTCGTCGCAATGAGACAAACGCGTTAACCGGAAAGCGACTCGACCTTGGGTACTCCCGCAAAACCCGATCCCGTGAAGCTGGTATGCGCCGTCATGGGACAGGACGAATCGAAGCTGGCGGAGGGCCGCGAGCTCCTGGCCGGTCGGTTCGGCGCGGTGGAGCTGGCCGGTCCGGCATTCGACTTTTCCTTCTCATCCTACTATGAGCGGGAAATGGGGGCCGGACTGGTCAAGCAGTTCCTCGGATTCGGGCCGCTCGTGAACCCGGAGGACCTCGCGGAAATCAAGTGCGCGAGCAACGACCTCGAAGCCGGCCTGGCCCGGTCCGACGGCATGCCCGGACGGGGGTTGAACATCGATCCGGGATACGTCAACGGCGGCCAGCTCGTCCTGGCGACCACCAAGAACTACAGCCATCGCATCTATATTGGGAAGGGCATATTCGCCGAGGTGACGCTGGTGTACACCCGGGGCGAGTTCACCCCGTTGCCCTGGACCTATCGGGACTACCGGACCGAATCGGCGCTCGCCTTCTTCACCCGCGTGCGCGGCGCTTTTCTCGACCAGCGGGGAGGTTCGAAGAGCGGATAACCGGAAACGCCCGGCAGCCGAAAATCACATCCGCCGGTTCATTTTGTCTTGACCTGTTTTGAGCGCCCGGTTTATTATACCCGTATACCAAACTTCCACTACGATGGCGGTCGTATCTACAGGCGGACTGTCCCCTTTCAGTCGGCGCATTCCCGTCATCTCGCATGTGGTCGCCCGCGACTAAACCAGGCTGATCCCGGTCCGGTAGAAAGACTGCATACATGATTCGTCTCAAGGTATATGATGTGGGGCCTCCCTATCCCCTGCACGCCACGCCCGTACTCTGGCTGGCCGACGAGCAGGAAGAGCAGGTGCTGATTCTGCTGATCGGCATCGCGGAAGCCTTCGCCATCAAGAGCCAGATCGACGCCGGCGAAGAAGCGCCGCCACGGCCCATGACGCACGATCTGTTGAATTCAGTCTTCGATCATTTCGAAGCCGAGATCGAGTTCGTGCTCATCTCCGAGCTGCGCGAGCAGCAGTTCTACATCGCGGAAATACACGTGAAGGCCAACGGACAGTCCATGACCATCGACTCGAGACCCACGGACGCCATCGCCCTCGCCCTTCGTGCCGATGCCCCGATCTACGTGGAAGAGGAAGTCATGCGTGCGGCCGGCAAGCGCATGCCCAAGAGCAAGGACGAAAACGGCGAGGACGCACTCGCCGCGTCCATCGAGGAGCTGGAAGCCGAAGCGGGTGAAGAAGGCAAGGTTCCCGCGGCGCAGGTGGCCGCCGAGGAGTTGATGGAATCTGTGGAGTTCAAGCGTCAGCCACGCACCCCCCTGGAAACGGCGCGGCAGAAATTACAGGCAGCCATCGATGAGGAGCGGTACGAGGATGCCGCCCGTCTGCGCGACGAGATCAACCGCCTGGAACAAAGCGCCTGAAGGGGTAGCGTGCGAGAAGCCATCACGATGTGGAAGTATACCAGGATGGTCGTCCTGGTGGCCCTGACGGCAGCCATGTATGCCGCCGTTCTCATTCCCTTCAAGCTCCTTCCCATCATTCCCGGAATTACCGAACTCAGGCCGGCCAACGTTTTCCCGGTCATCTGTTCCCTCATGTTCGGACCCGCCGGTGCGTGGGGCGCCGCCTTCGGCAACCTGATCGGCGACCTGATGGGCGGCACATACGGGTTGGGCAGCTACTTCGGCATGGTCGGCAACTTCCTGCTCGGCTACATTCCCTACCGGTTATGGCGCATGCTTACCAGCAAAGAACCCGGTGCGTGGTCCCCGGCCATGCTGGCCCGGTACCTCTACGTTACGCTGCTGGCCAGCATCGCCTGCGGCGTAACGGTCGGCTGGGGGCTGGACATCCTGGGGCTCGTGCCCTTCCACGTGCTGGGGCCCCTGATTTCTATCAACAACTTCGTCACCGCGGCCATCCTGGGTCCGCTGCTTTTGCCCGTACTCTATAAACGGGTGAAACAGTGGGGCCTGCTCTATCACGACGTCATGGACTCCGCCGATCTCTCCAGGGGGCGGTTGCCCCATTTGGCCCACGTGGTCATGGTCCTGGCCCTCTTCGGCAGCCTGTACGCCGGGGTGTCCATCTCGCTGGGCCTGAACGAGGAAGCGGCCCGGACGATCCCGCTGCTGTTCGGCCTTGAAATCACCGCACCGGAAAGCCTGCTCATGCCGGCGGGCGCCAGTGTGGGCATGGGCCTGCTGCCTCTTATGGTCCTGCTCGTGATCGCCTGCTTGCTGATCTGATTGCTGACCGGGCGCTGCCGGGGCCGGAGCCGTCGGCACCGGGCGCTGCGAAACGAATTAAACCTGCCGCGACGGGAGGACAGCTACGCATGAAGGTAGTCGAAGTAGAACGCATCGTGGTGGACGTGCCGTTCACCGAACGCCAGGCCCGCATTACCGAGCGCGAGGTCTTCAACTGGTCGATCCTTGAGCTTTGCCGGGTGACGACGGATAACGGACTGGCCGGCTGGGGGGAAACGGTCATTCACTATACCTGGGCGCGGGTCACCGACGACGCCGTGAACCGGGTCATTGGGAAGAGCCCGGCCGACGTGATGAACGACGATACCCTCGGTGCCGGACTGCAGATGGCCCTCTTCGACGTGGTGGGAAAAGCGCTGGGGGTGCCCTGCTACAAGCTGCTCGGGAACAAGGTGCGGGACTGGTCGCCCATTTCCTGGTGGTCCATCGACGCCTCGCCCGCGGACTGGCTGGCCGAGGCCCGCGACGCGGTGGCCCTGGGTTATACCAGCTTCAAGATCAAGCAGAGGCCCTGGTGGGACATCTTCGCCCAGGTGGACGCCGTCGCCACGGGCATCCCCGGTTCCTTCAAGCTGGACCTCGACGCCAATGCCACGATGCAGAACGCGGCCGCGGCCATGCCCGTCATGCAGAAACTGGCCCAGCACGACAACGTGGCCATGTTCGAGTCCCCCGTCCCGCAGACCGACATCCTGGGCAACCGCCAGCTGAGGCAGGTCATTCCCCGGCCCATCGCCATGCACTTCGGTTCACCGCCTTACATGACGGCCGTCCGAGAAGAGGTCTGCGACGGATTCGTCATCTGCGCCGGGAAGTCCGAGGTGATGCGGCAAGGCCAGTTGAGCGCCGAGGCCAACATGCCCTTCTGGCTGCAGCTCGTGGGCAACGGGCTCACCACGACCTGGGCCGCCCATCTCGGTGCGGTGCTGACCCACGCCACCTGGCCGGCCATTACGTGCATCAACCTCTACAGCCATCACCTGCTGACGCAACCCATCGAAGTCGTGGGCGGCTTTCACCGGGTTCCCGAGGAACCGGGCCTGGGCGTGACCGTGGACGAGGAAGCCGTGGAACGGTGGAGAATCCCCGACGATACGGTGCAGGCATTGAAGGAAAAGGGCGAACGGTACGACAAGCCCAAACCGCGGATCATCAATTCCGTGGTCTATCCCGACGGTACCCACATTCATATCGCGCCTATGAACCGGGCATACGGCTATTTCATCCAGGGCAACGGACCGGCCCACGCGGACGGGGTCTGTCTCGAGATCCTGCGCGACGACGGTTCGAAGGAATGGCAGGATCTCTACGACCGGGCCCTCGAACATCCGGTGCGCAGCCGGGGCGAGGCCTGACGCAGCATGTGCCCAATGAGTTGATATCCGGTGCGCAGCGCAGCCGGGACGAATCTACAGGAGACGGAATTCCATGATCAAGATCGCGGAGATTCTCAGCACGGGCCGCAACACGCTATGGGACCAGGTAAAACAGATCGGCGTTGATCACGTGGTCACCAGCATGCCGCCCGCGCTGGGCACCGAAAAGGGCTGGGAATACATGCCCATGCTGCGGATGAAGAACAACTTCAACGACGCCGGCTTCGATGTGGCCGTCATCGAAAGCACGCCGCCGATGCACCGCATCAAGCTGGGGGTGGAAGGCCGGGAAGAAGAGCTGGACAATGTCTGCACCTTCATCGAGAGCATGGGCCGCGTCGGCATCAAGACCTGGTGCTACAACTGGATGGCCATCCTGAACTGGACCCGCACGTCTTCCACGGTGCCCTCACGGGGCGGCGCCGTTGTCACCGGCTACGACCACGCCATGATGAAGAACGCACCGTTGACCGAAGCGGGCGAAGTATCCGAAGACCAGCTATGGGAGACGCTGCACGAGTTTCTCGAGCGGGTCACGCCCGTCGCGGAACAGTACGGCGTGGAAATGGCCATGCATCCCGACGATCCGCCGCTTTCGCCGCTGCGGGGCATCGGGCGTATCATGCGGTCGGTGGACAACTTTCAGAAGCTCCTGGACCTGGTGCCGAGCCCCATGAACGGGGTCACCTTCTGCCAGGGGAACTTCGCCCTCATGACCGACGACCAGCCCGCGGCCATCCGCCACTTCGGCGCACAGCGCAAGATCTTCTTCGTCCATTTCCGGGATGTGCGCGGGGACGTGGAGAACTACGTGGAGACCTTCCACGACGACGGTCCGACCGACATGATGGAGTGCCTGCACGCGTACCGCGATATCGGGTTCGAAGGCGTGCTGCGCCCGGACCACGTGCCGACCCTGGCCGGAGAGGACAACGACCATCCGGGGTACTCGGCCCTTTGCCGATTGTACGCGGTCGGATATATCAGGGGGTTGAGAGAGGCGGTCTACCGTGAGGCAGGGTAATCGTCCGTCGCATATGCAGCGTGCCTTCTCGAGTATCCACGATCTCAAAACCCGCGGACGTGAATAACCGAGCCGGCCCCATCCAGACTTCGCCGGGGTCGAGATGGTCCGTTAGACTTTGCCTGCGTGGAAAACCTTCGACTTCCTCTACGCCTTTGGCTTCGAGATCTGCCAACGTCAGCGCCATCGCTCGATGCATGAAGCCATGACCTCGAAATCTCTCTGATATTCCAAAGCAAACAAACGCGTATATGGATTCGACAGGTTTCAGCTTAAAGGTGGCGCAGAGCTTTGGCCATGCCGTCCGAGGACCTACGCGACACCATGCGATAGGCCGGTCTTTGTAGTAGAATACCCGACCGTGGTATGAACCAGCCCCCCACAGTTCCTTGCGTAGACACTGATTCTCTACTTCGCTGCGATCCTGCCATCCATCCCAGCTCGGGGTTTCCCAGGCCACACACCAACACCAGCCGTGCGGCGGCGTAACCTGCAGTGTTGCAAAATCCTCTACTGTGTCTGGCCCTAAACTCCGGCCGCGCAGTAAGGCGGTGTTCATACGATGTATCTACAATGGGGATGGTTGACAGTGGTGGCAGGCCAGGCGCGATCAGCTGTCAGGCTCTGGGTGGATCGAATCGACCCAGTATACGTTCTCCGGCTTCTCCACCGGTTCGATGTCCAGGTTGACCACGACCGGATCCATGCCGCTTCGACACAGCACGCATTCCAGGGGTTCGTCGGTCCGGGCGTTGATCTCCTGGTGGGGCACGAAGGGCGGCACATAGATGAAGTCGCCCGGACCCGCTTCCGCCACGAATTCCAGGCGCTCGCCCCAGCGCATCCTCGCCCGTCCCTTCACCACGTAGATCACGCTTTCCAGTTCGCCGTGATGGTGCGCTCCGGTCTTCGCGTTCGGGTGGATGGTCACCGTGCCCGCCCAGATCTTGTTCGCCCCGGTCCGGGCGTGGTTTATCGCGGCGGCCCGCGACATGCCCGGCGTCTGCGGCGTGTTTGAATCGAGGCGGTCGCCGGGGATGACCTTCACCCCGTCATCGCGCCATTTCGGATCGTCATTCATCCAGGCCCAGCTCCGCGCGCAGTTTCACGTCCACCACACTGTTCTTCGTCCAGTAGTCCAGCATGATCCGCTTGTTGCGCACCGCCGTCGTGACGAGTTCCTTCGTCGTTCCGTCCGCCGCGATCTCGACCTCCTCCCAGGATTCGATCTCGTGGGGGAAGTCCTGCTTGAACCGAATGGTCAGGGTCCGGTTGAGATCCGGGTAGTAGACCAGATTGTAGACCATGATATCGGGCTCCCGGGCATCGGGCATCAGGATGGCGGTGGCGTTGACGGTCCGCCAGGCCGTATGGTCCAGCCGCTGGTACAGCGTACCCGGAATCATGGACACCTCGCCGGTCGGCAGGGCGTCCGGATTCAGGCGAATGGTCGTCCAGATCTCGTCCTCGGGAATGGCGTTTTCGAGTTCCGCGACCCGATCGCCTTCGCTTTCGAAATAGGAGTACTGGTGCACGCGGTACCGGTCGTCCAGCAGGTTCAGCTGGACGAAGGCGTGGCCGCACCATTCCTGCACGGACGTCGTGATCTTCAGGGTCTTCGGATGGAGGTCTCGGTACACCGGGGTGAAAGCCGAAGTCATGACCGTGTAGGGATACACCCCCGTATTAAACTCGCGCAGGGCGTTCAGTTTGAGGACCTTGACGGCGTCGTCCCCGGCCTCCTCGGGCCGGTCCAATTTGACCTGTTTCCGGGCCGAAAAATCCTCCGTTACGAATATGAGCACCGCGTCTCCGGCGTGGAGTTCGCCATACCGGGCCTGCTTGAGCGTATAGCTCGTGATCTCCGCCTTGCCCTGGTACCAGTAGTCGCCGAACGTGACCGGCGCGTCCCGGTCGGCGTCGGTGCCGTCCCCGACCAGTCCGCATCCACCGGTCAGCCCGATAAACACGCACAACGCGGCCATCAAGCCAACCAGCAGTCTCAACAGGTTTCGTTTCATGGTATCACCTCGCTTTCCCCTGGGATTTCGGGAGAGTAGGCGAAGGGGCGCGATCCCAGCATCCGAATGCCGTAGATGGCCATGGAGACCAGTCCCCAGGTGAGCCCCACGACCACGCCCGCGTCGACGATGCCGCGCCAGGGCTGGGGCAGGTACCGGATCAGGAAGATCAGGATCACGATCCCGATGGTCAGCGCCAGGATGTTTTTCCGGCGGCCCGGGTTTATGTGTATGTAGCCGGCGAGGAACAACGGCGCCAGCGCGATCAGCACGGGACGCGGGTGATGGTAGAGATACCAGGCCCGGGCGACGACCCGTGGAGAAAAGTTACGCTGAAAACCCTGGTACCCCTCCGAGTGGGCCATGAACACCACCACAGCGGCCAGTGCCACCCAGTGGTACCAGTAGAACGGAAAATGGTTGATTGCATCGATCGAGACGGAGAAAAGCCTGACAATGGCGTAAAGCAGGACCGCGCAGATAAAGGAAAGGCCCCAGGCCAGACCGATGATGGATAACAGTCTACCTGGTGTCTCCCGCGTACGCTCCGTCATGGACGCCCCTTCAACGTACGTTCCATGTCCCGCTGGGCGTCCCGTTCCATGATGGTCCGTCTGCGATCGTAGTCCCTCTTGCCCTTGGCCAGGGCGATCTCCACCTTGGCCCGTCCCCGTTTGAAATAGACTCTAGTGGGGATCAGGGTGAGTCCTTTCTCCACGACCCGGCCGATCAACTTGCGGATTTCCGAGCGATGCAGAAGCAGCTTGCGCCGGCGGTTCGGTTCGTGGTTGAAGGAGCTCCCCTGCTCGTAACGCGAGACGTGGACGTTATACAGGTAGATCTCGCCGTTATCGACCGCGGCGTAGCTGTCGGTCAGGTTGATCTTACCCGCCCGCAGCGACTTTACTTCCGTGCCGGTCAGGACGATCCCCGCCTCCCAGGTCTCCAGGAAATGGTAGTCGTGGCGCGCCTTCCGGTTGGTCACGATGACCTTGATGTTATCGGCCCCGTTGGGCTCGGCGATGTGACGATCTGATGCGCTGGCCATATCTGCCTCGAATCGGCATAGTTAATCCGGTTTCCGCTGCCCGCCCTGCTTGACAATCGGCGGCTACCGGAATATATTACGTGTGCGGTTTTATGACAAATGGTATGTGATGCCGAAGTGGTGGAACTGGTAGACACGCTGTGTTCAGGGCGCAGTGGGCTTTCGCCCGTGAGAGTTCGAATCTCTCCTTCGGCATTCAGGTCGGTGGACCCGCATGATTCATGTGGGTTTTTTGTTGGGATGCGGTTATGGTGACGCGATTATGGTGACGCGGATCCCGGCTGCCTCCTGTCGCGAATCCAGTGGGCGTAGCGTTTCGGATCGATCAGGATTACGTCGACAGGCTCGACCGGTTCACTGGACGCCCACTGCCACGGATCGACCGGTTCGAAAGATTTTGACGGTAGGACATATACGTAACCGGGGCGGTTAAGATCGATCGTACCGACATCGAGGTCGATGCGAGGCTCAATGTCGTCGTTCAGATCCTCAGGGTTTTCTACCCCGAGATCCATGCCGAAACTGCAGCCACCATCACCGATCGGCCGGATGGGCAGCGAAAAGGCGATGGCGATGTTCTTCAGGTGGGTGGCATAAACCGCGGTCAATTGATCCCCGTCCGGTCCCACGCCTCCCGCGGACCTGGGTTCCAGCCGAGCGGTTTTATCCTGGCTGCCGTGGTAGAGTACGGGTGGTTTCATTACGATATTCCTCCCACAGCATAGACTTCGGTGGGATTTGTAGCGACGCTACTTTGGTTCCCGGATCCTTATGGAACAATGGATTGAACATCTACTGGTCGGATTGCCGAGTTTAGGGCTTTTGCTGGTCATTGCCGTAATGCTCTGTACACTCGGCAAGGGCGCGGATTGGCTTGTTGATGAAGCGGTCATCCTGTCGAGCCGATGGGGCTTGAGCAAAGCGGTCATCGGCGCGACCGTCGTCAGCATCGGCACAACGACCCCCGAGGCGGCGGTCTCCGTACTCTCGGCGCAACAAGGGGAACCGGGACTTGCGCTCGGAAACGCGGTC
Organism: Gemmatimonadota bacterium; assembly: GCA_009835325.1. Classification (NCBI taxonomy): domain Bacteria; kingdom Pseudomonadati; phylum Gemmatimonadota; species Gemmatimonadota bacterium. Next base: position 11,017 of record VXWP01000089.1, read on the forward strand.
GGATCGATTATCTGCGATACCGGGCTGATCCTCGGATTGGCAGCCCTGATTGCCCCGCTCCCATTTGACCGTGCGCTGGCCTCGCGGTTATCCAACGTGCAGGTGGGGGCCGGTATCCTCATGGTAGCCGTTTGCCTGCCGTGGTCCTCGCCGGCGAGTGCGTTCAGCGATGGAGGCGTCCTGCCTCAACTGGCCGGTGTCGTCTTCGTTATTCTTCTCGCGCTGTATATCTGGCAGTCCATCCGATGGGCCAGTTCGACACCTTCAGAAACCGAGAACTCAGATGCAACGAATAGCGGGGAAGCCGGCACATTCGGAACGCTCCTCAAACTCATCGGTGCGATAGCGATAATCGTTCTCTCCGCCCAGATCCTGATCCCGGCCGTGAGTATCATGGCGGAACGCATCGGCGTACCGAAACACATCATCTCGGCGACGCTTGTCGCCTTCGGCACGTCGCTACCGGAGCTGGTCACGGCCATCGCGGCGGTGCGACGCAATCACGGTGAGCTGGTCATCGGAAACATCATCGGCGCAGATATCCTGAACGTGCTTTTCGTTGCCGGGGTATCCGCCTCCGTTACGCCAGGCGGTCTGCAGGCGGATGGACAGTTCTTCCAGTTCCTGTTCCCCGCTATGCTGTTTGTGCTCATCGTTTTCCGATGCGGAATCCACCTGTCAGTCGGTTCTCTGAAACGTCCCCTGGGCGTCGTGCTGGTCTCCGCATGGCTCCTAGTGACGATCCTGAGTTACGCGCTTTCCATTGAAATGCATTAGGGGTGCCCTCCTCGCGATATGGAGGACTCGAAACAACGCTCCTGGAACTCCGTAAGACCCCGGATTTGCTCATTGGTGTAGTGTTCGCCATCGGGAACCACCACGAGCTTATCGTCTGCATCATTCGATCTCCGGATCACCGCGATGCATCGGCCTCTGAAACAATTAACCGGTCTGTCCACGCCCAACAGGTAGGCATCCAGTTCTTCGCCGTCCAACCCCGATACACCTGGAACAAATCCGTAATTTACCGGGTAGATAAGATCATGTTCGGGATGTCGGGAACCCATCGGACGATCGATTTGGATATCGACGATTTTGCCGATGAACATCCCGGGATCCTTGTTCTGAGTACGCGTGGTCTGGTGTCTGTCCGTCATAGTCGGCTTTTTAGACAAGTGGAATCTTGACGACACGGTAACCACCTGGATTCATCTTAATCCCATCTTCGAAACGGGTCAATGACCGATGCGACCGAGTACTTTCGCAGACATAAGCATCCTGCTGGCGCTCTGGTTCATGATGTTCGCCGCGAGCAGCCAGACGATCATCATGACGCCGATTTTGCCCATCGTGGAGGCGCAGTTCGACGTACCCCGGGAATACCTGGGCGCGCTGGTCTCGGCCTACGCGGTCATGCTTGGGTTGTGCGCACTTGTCACCGGTCCGCTGTCGGACGCGATGGGCCGGAGACGTATCCTCATGATCGGCACCGGGGCCATGTGCGTGACCCTTTTCCTGCACAGTTTCGTTACGGACTTTTCCTCACTGTTGCTGATCCGGTCATTGTCCGGCATGGCCGCCGGTATCCTCAGCGGTGTCGCGCCGGCCTATATCGGGGATCATTTTCCGCCGGAGCGGCGGGGCTGGGCCAACGGCGTGGTCATGACGGCCGTCGCCGTGGGACAGATCGTGGGCATTCCGGGTGGAACGATCCTGGCGGACCGATTCGGCTTCGCCGCGCCTTTCGTTTGTTTCGCGGCGCCCATGGTGCTTTCCTTCGTCCTGGTCTGCACCCTGGCCCGGCAGCCGGCCGTGGCCCGGGCACGCCTGTCGTCGATCGGAATGGTGGTCAGCCGCTATGTGTCCATGTTCACGACGCCGGCGACCGCGGCGGCCATCGGCGCCTATAGCGTGATGTTCTCGGGGATCGCCTTCTACGTGATCTACCTGGTCGTGTGGATCAAGGAGACCTTCGGGGTGACCAGCGACGAGGTCGCGTCCCTGTTCGTGATCGCCGGAATTGCCAGCGTCATCGTGGGACCCTGGGCCGGACGCCTCTCGGACCGGATTGGCCGGAAAGTCCTGGTCGTGGGCGGCTGCCTGGGACTCTTCCTCCTCATGACCCTGACGACGGCCATCATGACGGATTTCTGGATCGCCTATCCGCTCTTTTTCGCCATCATGGTCCTCGTGTCGGCCCGCATGGGCCCCTTCCAGGCGCTGCTGTCCGAGATCGTTCCGGCGCAGCGGCGCGGTTCACTGATGAGCCTGAGTATCGCGACCGGCCAGCTGGCCATGGGACTGTGCAGCGCGGCCGCGGGCGTCGTCTATACCGAAGTCGGTTATGTATTCAGTTCTGTAATCGGAGGCACGGGCATGCTTGCCATGGGGTTCATCATATGGCGGTTCATCCCCGAGACTCGGCATGCAGTCCGCCGATGAACTCGGCGACGACGGCGTTGAACCGATCGGGCTCCTCGTAGAACAGCGCGTGGCCGCTGTCTTCGAAGATTTCCATGCGCGCGCCCGGGATGTGCTCGTACATGTACCTGCAGCCCGGGTATGCGCCGCTCCTGCCGCCCGTGGTGATCAAGACCGGTAGATTGATGGAAGGCAGCATGGGACGCCAGTCCTGCACCTGGTAGTCGGGTCCGAGGGTGACCCCCTGGGCAGGCGTATTCTCCCTGCTCTCCTCCAGCAGTCTGTCCAGTTCGTCATCCGGTACATCGAAGGAGACGAACATGTCCCGAAGTTGACGGCGCTTGCGCTCCGTCTCGTCCTCGGACGGGGATTCGGCATCCGGTTCGGGTTCCGGCGGATCAGATGCGGTATCGGCATCGTGTTCGGGCGGATCAGACGGGCCGTGGACTTCGATGCTGGGCACTTCGTCCACCAGCACCACCCCTTTGAGCCGGTAATGTCGGAAGAGTTCGATGTAGGAAAGGACGGTCCGGGCGCCGATGGACCAGCCCACGAGGGTTACTTCATCGAGATCGAGCGTCTCGATGATCTGGCGCACGTCCATGGCGTACCGGGCCGTGCGATGTCCCCACGGGGTCTTGTCCGACCGGCCGTTGCCCCGGGTATCGGCGGCAATGACCTGGAATCGCTGGCTCAGGACCGGAACCTGCTTGCGCCACCAACCCATGCTCAACCCGCCGCCGTGGATCAGGAAGACGGGTTTACCGGATCCTGTGTCTTCATAGTAGAGACGAACGCCGTCGTTGGCCTTGACGAAACCGGTGCGTTTCTCCATCTCCGATTCCCGTGATTCCTCTCCACGGCGTCAGTCTGTGCGGGTTTCGACACCGACCCCGTCCGCGATTCGGGGGTTGGGATGAAGGATGACGGGGTCGCCGGCCGCAAGGCCTTCGAGGATTTCGGCCTCGATCCCGTTTCGCTGTCCCACCGACACTGCCCGCGACCTGGCCACGTCTTCTTCGACGACGAAGACCCCCCAGCTTTCGCCTATTCTGAACAAGGCGCTGGACGGAATCTTGAGCACGTCCTCATTCTCCCAGACGACGATCCGTCCCGTGACGCGATAACCATCGCCCAGTTCCGCCGGCGTCTCGTCCAGGTCCACGATGACGTTGACCCGCTGTTCGTCCACACCCAGCGCGGATACGCGCGTGAACGCGGCCGGCTCGACGCGGCTTACCTTGCCGGACAGCGGATCGGGTCCGCCCCACTCTTCGATCCACACCGTTTGACCGACGTCGACCTTCACGGCATCGGTGGACAGCACGTCGATCGTTACCTCCATGTCTCCCGGATCACCCACTTCCATCAGGGGCGTGCCCGCGGCGACGACCCGCTCGCTTTCTTCGAACAGGCGCAGCACCCGGCCGCCTACCGGCGCCGCGACGGAGAGCACGGCCCTGGCATCGCCGCGCTCCTCCCTGAGGGCCAGGAGCGCCGCCTGGGCGACCTCGTGCTCGGAGACGGCCGCCCGGTGGCGGAAGAGGGAGGATTCCAGGGTCCGTTCGGCGACGGTTGCCGCGTGCACGGCGCGCTCCAGGCGCTCCCGCGAAATGCTGCCGCTCGAGGCGAGTTGTTCCGCCCTGTCCCGGCCGCGGGCCGCTTCTTCCTGTTCTACCCGTGCGCGGGCGACGTTCGCCTCGGCCTCGCGGACCAGTGCTTCAGCCGTCTCGATCCGGGCGAGGGCCTCCGCGGACTCGCGGGAACCGAGGGGCGAAGGCGTGATGCGCGCCAGTTCATCGCCCTGTCCGACCCGGTCCCCTTCATTCAACGCCGGGCGCGCCAGCCGGCCGGACGCCGGGGCCGTAATCAGGTAACGCTGCCTTACGCGGGTCCTGCCTTCCTCGCTGATCGTCACCCGCAGGGGACCTATTTCTGCGGTGGCCGCGTCGACCAGGACCGGCGCCGGCATGAAGGCGCGGACGAGGAGGACCAGGACGGCGACGAGGACCACGCCGGAGATAATGTGCTTGCGACGTATTTTCATGACGGTCTCACGGTTATTCCTGGGTCTTGAGCACGCCGACCAGATCCAGGTAGCGCAGTTTCCGGTGGACGAGGTACGCGGACGCCACGGCCGCCGCGGTTACGACCAGGAATGCGAACGCGTAGGTCTTTCCGGTGATGACCAGCGGCATCCGGAAGAGTTCCTGGGCGGTGGCGTCCACGGCAAGATAACATAATGCCCATCCGATCAGAAATCCAATGGGTATCGATAAAAGGGTGATGATGGCCTGCTCGCCCAGGAGGACGACCGAGATCTCCCGCTCGGTGAACCCGAGCACCCGCAGGCTGGCCATTTCGCGGTTTCGTTCCGCCAGGGCGATGCGGGCGCCGTTGTAAACCATGCCACAGGCGATGACGCACGCGAAGATGGTCAGCGTGAACGTGGTGGCGTTCGTGCTTTCGGCGATGGTATCTTCAAAGCCCTTGATCACGGCCTCGCGGACGGCAACGCCCGCCACGGCCGGCGTCTCTTTCAACGTGCTGTACAACTCGGCCGCCCGAAGCGGGTCCACGGAGAGATACGCGCCGGAGATCGTCCGGCCCTCGCCCAGGAACCGGTTCAGTGCGCGGCTATCCATGTACGCGGTGGTGCCGATCAACTCGTCTACGATCAGGGCTACCGGCAGCCTGCCCTTCATGCGCGATCCTTCCTGGACTTCGACGGTGAGCACATCGTCCTCCCGAACCGACAGGAGATCCGCCAGTGTCTTGTTCAGCACGATGCCCTCCGGCGGCAGGGATTGTACCCGGCCTTCCCGGTCGATCAGCTGCCGCAGCTCTCCGGCAGGATCGAGTCCCGTAATGGCGGTCTGCTTCGCAACATGACCGGCGCGAAGCTCGACGGGCACGGCGCGGTACGGCTCGGAGCGGACGACACCGGGCAGATGGGCCAGCTCGTACCGGGCGCGCGCGGGACGGGGACCCGCGAAGACGACCGCCGCGTCATCGCGCTGTACCGTACGGAACTGGTAGTCGATCATGTATTCGATGGAGTCGAAGGTAAAACGTCCCATGACCAGGATCGCCACCGACATGGCGATGCCGAAGGCGGACAGCATCGTTCGGGCCGGCCTCCGTTCCATGTTGCGGAAGATCATCCGCCAGACCGGCGAGAGCATCCGGTGCACGCCCATGCGTTCCATCGCGAGCGGTCTGAAGTGGGGTGGAGATTCCGGCCGCATCGCTTCCGCGGGAGGCAGGGCCATGGCTGCGCGAAGGGCGTGCAGGGTACCCAGCAATGCGGCGGAAACGCTGATCACCGCGGACAGGGTGATGACGTCGACGTGCAACTCGTAGACCAGATCGGGGAAACGGTAGTAGGCCTGGTACATGCCGGTGAGCGGCCGGCCGATCCAGAATCCGCCCACGATGCCGAGGAGGGTCCCGCCGGATACGGCCAGGAAGGCGAATTTCAGATAGTGCCATCCGATCGACAGGTTACGGTAGCCGAAGGCCTTCATGATGGCGATCTGGTCCCGCTGGGCCCGCACCATGCGGGAGAACACGATGTGCAGCAGAATCGCCGCGATCCCGAGGAAGATGGCCGGCGTAACGTTGCTGGATACGCTCAGGCCCAGGATTTCATCGGAAAGGAACTTGTGTGAGATCTGGCTGTCCCGGCCGTAGGCGCCCGCGCTCCCGTAGGGTTCGAGAATGAGATCCATGCGGTCGATCACGTCCCGCTCGCGCGCCTCCGGAGACAGGGCGACCGACAGATCGTTGAACCCGCCCTCCATGTCGAAGGCGGCGCCGAGGGCGTCCCGGCTCATCCAGATCACGCCGAAGCGCAGGTTGTCGGGGAAGATGGAACCGGATCCCTGCACTTCGTAGACGTACTCCGGCGACAGGCCGATGCCCACGACGCGCAGGGCCTTCCTCCGTCCGTTTATGACCGCCCCGATCCAGTCGTCCGGAACCAGTCCGTTGGCCAATGCGAAGGCTTCGCTGATGATCACCTCTTCGGGCCGGCCGATCGCAGGGTAGCGGCCTTGCTGGATCGCAAGGTCGTTGAGCACGGGCCGGCGTATCTCGGGTATGGAGACCAGCCGGCCGGTGGCGGGTTCCTCCAGCCCGGGCACGTCCAGGTTCACGTCCATCACAATCCGGGTGCGGACGCCGGAGACGCCCGGGATCCGGGCGATGCGCTCCTCGACCGGCGCCGGCGCCCGCTTGATGCCGGCGAACACGTCGGCGAAACGGTAGCTGGTGTAGTAGGATTCCTGTGACTCCAGCAGCGCGATGTAGGTGTGGCGCGAGGAGACGTAGACCATGATCCCGCAGGCCATCACCAGCGTGATGGCGATGACCTGGCCGCGCATGCGCGCCAGTTCGCGGAACACCTTGCGGTTCAGGATGGACATGGCAGCTACACTCCGCGGAATGATACGGCTCGCATCGGGCAGCGCAGGCCGGGCCCGGCGGGCCAGACAGCCTACCAGCTCAATTCGTCCGGGCGTTTCTTCGCCTTATTGGCGTAAACTTCGACGATCTCGCCGCTGCGCAGGCGGATGACCCGGTCGGCCATGTCCGCGATCGCCGCGTTGTGGGTGATGACCGCGGTCGTGGTGCCCAGCGTGCTGTTGACCTTCTCGATCACTTCCAGCACCCGTTTGCCGGTCGCGTAGTCCAGGGCGCCCGTAGGCTCGTCGCACAGAAGCACTTCCGGGCGTTTCGCAATGGCCCGGGCGATGGCCACGCGCTGCTGCTCTCCGCCCGACATCTGGGCCGGGAAATGGTGCATGCGCGGTTCGAGTTCCACCAGGCGAAGGGCTTCCTCCGCCGGCATGGGCCCGTCGGCGATTTCGGTGACCAGTTCCACGTTCTCCAGCGCCGTGAGGCTGGGGATCAGGTTGTAGAACTGGAAGACGAAACCCACGGACTTCCGTCGGAAATCCGTCCGCTCACGCTCGTCCGCCCCGGTCAATTCCCGTTCGCGATAGTAGACCTGGCCGTCCGTGGGCACATCGAGCCCGCCCAGGATGTTGAGCAGCGTCGACTTGCCGCTTCCCGACGCCCCCAGGAAAACGGCCAGCTCACCGGCATACAGGTCCAGGTCGACCCCCCGGAGGGCGGATACGTCCACCTCGCCCATGCGGTAGACCTTGGAAATGCGCCGGGCCCGGAATACCGGACTCGCCTGTTCGACGGTCATGCCGGAATCTCCTTGTCCCCTGTCCTGGCTTTACCGGTCCCACGGAAACCGGGCTGACGGCTGGTTGACGTAGCGTTGCAAGCCCAGTATCAGGCGCGCGCCGCATCCGGGCGCCAGGCGTACGGTGAAATAGGAATCGTCGACGGTAACCTTTCGGCCGTCGCACTCGACCGTGTCCACCCGGTGCTCCCCGTAGGCGCCGCCCTGGACAATCACCGTGCGTGCTTCGACCGGATTGGCGTTCACCAGGTGCACGTCGAGCCCATCGGCGTCTATCCGGTCGACCAGGACGGCCACGTCTTCCGGCACTCCGGGCCGGCCCCGATCGGGATCGAAGTACCAGAGACGGCAGTGCAGCGGACGGGCGTAGGCCGGCCTCGGTCCCCCGGTCATGAGGTTCACGAGGGTCTCGATCCGTGCAGGGTTGAAGGGATTGGGGTTGTCCGACAGGCGCGTATCCGGCGTAGACTTATCGTTGCGGATCTTCTCCACCTGCCCCCGCAGATCCTCGAAATCCTGCTTCAACGCGTCCACGGGAAAACCGGGGTTCGAACCGTCCAGGTATTCCAGCCAGGGTTGCTCGCCGGTAAGCGCGCGGTCGTCCGGATTCATGGACCAGTCGTACACCTCGACCGCGCCCCGGTCATAGGGTTCGGGCGCGTAGTCGTACCAGCCGTCGTCGCCGTGCATGTGGGGATACATGGTGACGCCGTCCACGGTCTTCTGGTTGGCGTTGACCGATTCGAGGACGGTGCGCCAGACATCCACGTACTTCCGGTCGCCGGTGAGCAGCAGGGCGTTCCCGAACCCGTCCACCGCGTGAGCGACGGCGTTCAGGGTGAAATTGTCCAACCTGCCGTGGCGATGGGCGAAGACCTTGTGGTTCCAGCCGTAGACGCCGCCCCACCACCTGCCTTCGCAGGCGCCGCCGATGACGCCGTCCAGCCCCACGTTCGAGGGGATCACGCCCCCGTTGGCATAGGTGCGTTCCACCCAAGCGTCCGCGTATTCGAGGATCCAGTCCCGGTATTTCGTTTCGCCGGTGAGCGCATAGGCGTTGAAGGCCAGGCCCGTGCTCGTCAGGTTCAGCGGATGGTCGCCGGCCACGTCGTTGTAGGTCTCGAACCGCTCGCACATCTCCGCGTAGTCCCGCTGGCCGTGGAGCAGGTCGAACCGGCCGTCCTCCAGCGGGTCGCCGACCCAGTCCAGGGCCGTGGTCTTCCGCAGCATCGGTCCCCGGCTGCCGTTGAACATGCTCCGGATCAACCGGCGCTCCGGGTCGTAGTTCTTCGCCTGGGGATCCTCGTCCATGTAGAAACCGGCGAACTTCCTCGCCCGGCGGATGTGGTTTTCTTCGTCCGGATCGCAGTTGCCCAGCAGGTTGAACACCACCAGGCCC
>VXWP01000090.1 GCA_009835325.1 Gemmatimonadota bacterium
GCAGCCCTTCGACGCCGAGAAGCTGTGGGCGTTCCTGCACGACGACGAGAACTGGTCCGGCGTGCTCCGCTCGAAGGGCTTCTTCTGGGTCGCCGCGGACCATCGGGTCGCCTACGAATGGGCGCAGGCCGGGGGCATCAGCAGCGTGAAGCCCCTCGGGATGTGGTGGGCGGCCGTACCACGCGAACACTGGGGGCACCCGGAGGATCAGCGACCCGACCGGCAGCCAGGTTGGCATGCCCGCTTCGGCGACCGCGCGCAGCAGCTCGTTTTCATCGGTCAGCAGATGCACGAAGCGGCGATACGCGCTCGCCTCGACGCGTGCCTGCTCGAAGAGGACCTCGCCGCCGCCGACAGCAAAACCTGGGCAGAGGCCCGGAACCCCTTTCCGGAACTTCAGATGGCCGAGGAGTCCGCATGACCGTAACGGCCTCACCCCTGTCGCAGGAAAAGGAGAGCACATGTTGATCAACACGTCACCCCGTCGCCCGGACCGCGAACGGGTCCGAAACATCAAAGAGGCATTGCGCGAAGCACTGAGCCTTTCCGATGACATGACGGTCACGGTCACCGAACTGACGTGTCTCGAAGAAGGTTGCGCGCCTGTCGAAACGGTGATCGGCCTGCTTCGGCCCGATGCGCCACAGCTTCAGTGCAAGCTGCACAAGTCCATTGAATCCGTTGACGCCGAAGACCTGGTCCAGGTCTGCAAGGCGTGGGGCTTTGACGCCCCGAAGACCGTCCTCGAATACCCAGCAAACCCTTAAAGGAGAAACCAGATGATCTCGCCGCAAAAAGTACCTGTTTCCATCCTCACCGGCTTCCTCGGATCCGGGAAGACGACCCTGCTCAACCGGATCCTGACCGAGGAGCACGGCAAGCGGATCGCCGTGATCGAGAACGAATATGGGGAGGTCGGCATCGATCAGGCCCTCGTCATCGACGCAGACGAAGAAATCTTCGAGATGTCAAACGGCTGTATCTGCTGCACGGTGCGCGGAGACCTCATTCGCGTGCTCAGCAATCTCATGAAGCGACGCGACAAGTTCGACTATGTGCTGGTGGAGACCACGGGGCTCGCCGATCCCGGTCCGGTGGCCCAGACCTTCTTCATGGATGACGAAATCCGCGACGAGTACGCCCTTGACGGGATCGTCACGCTCGTCGATGCCGCCCACATCGAGCAGCAGCTCGGTCGTAGCGACGAAAGCACCGAGCAAATCGCCTTCGCGGACGTCCTGGTGCTCAACAAGACGGACCTTGTCAACGACGAAGTACTCGACCGGCTCGAAGCGCGGCTCCGGGAAATGAACCGAATGGCCAAAGTCGTGCGCAGCGAACGGGCAGAGGTTCCCGTCGACACGGTGCTCAACCTCGAAGCCTTCGACCTGGACGATGTACTCGAGCGTCGTCCCACTTTCCTCGAGCCCGAATACCCCTTTGAATGGACCGGCGTCTATTCACTCGATGCCGGCCGTTACGAACTCAGCCTCGCCGATGGACCCGATCCGGAGATGTCACTCGTCGTCGTGCCGGAGCAGGGCACGGATGACGCCGCCCTTCGTGAGGGCGCGGAGTGGTGTGTGCGAAGGTACGCCGAAACCGCGAAGGACCTTGGCCCGGGCGATGAGATTCCTGTTGGGAAGCATGTGAATCTTCAACTCGACTCCACGGGGCGCAAGTCCTTCTTCCTGAAGGTTGGCAGGCAGACGCGGGTCGGCCTCTATGCCCAGCACACCGCAGATGAATTCGATATCCAGTTGAGGAACGCAGACGAAGAGACCATCGCGCATGAGGTCGAGCGCACCTGGGTCGCGCAGCATGAGCACGACGACGAAGTGGGCTCGATCGCCATCGAACATGAGGGCGATGTCGATCCCGACCGGCTCAACAGGTGGCTTAGTACACTGCTCATGGAACGCGGGGTGGACATCTTCCGCATGAAAGGCTTCATCAGCCTCGCGGGCGAGTCCCGTCGCTTCGTCTTCCAGGGAGTCCACATGCTCTTCGACGGGCAGCCGGATCGCGAATGGGGGGACGATCCCCGCCACAACCAACTCGTTTTCATCGGCCGCAACCTCGATGAGCAGGACATGCGGCAAGGGTTCAATGCATGTCTGGTTTGAACGTCGACGCCCCGAGCGGCGTTATCCGCCAGGGTTGGTCCGCGTCGGTCGGTGATTACCCCATCGCCGGGGGCTGGATCCTGCGCGGTGAGGCGCTGGTGATCGGTGACACCGCGGGTAGCGTCTACGCCTTCGACGGCAAGTCCGGCGCGACCGCATGGGCGCATCACGAGGTTCATGAGGGCGGCGTGCTCGCGGCGGCGATCCATCCGGGCGGAACCGCCTTCGCCACGGCCGGGCAGGACGGCCGCGCCTTGATCTGGCAGGCTGCCGGCGGCCAGGTAAGCCAGGCGATCGACGTCGGAAACAGTTGGGTAGAAAACGTGGCGTGGTCGCCGGACGGCCAGTGGCTGGCAATATCCTGCTCCAGGCACGTTTACGTATATACCGTGGACGGCACGGAGGTCTGGCGATCGGACGCCCATCCGAGCACCGTCAGCGCGGTCGCTTGGTCTGGCGCGGCAGAGCTGGCGACGGCCTGTTACGGTCGTGTGACGTTCTTCGACGCGATCACCGGCGAGCCTCGACAGAAGTTGGAATGGCAGGGGTCCCTGGTGTCGATGGTGCTGAGCCCGGACGGGGGCATCGTGGCCTGCGGCAGCCAGGACAACTCGGTGCACTTCTGGCGTCGAGACACGGGAAAGGACTCCATGATGTCCGGATATCCGGGCAAACCGTCTGCCCTCGCTTTCGATGACACCGGTACCCTCCTGGCCACCGGCGGCGGGGAGGCGGTTACGGTCTGGAGCTTCGAGGGCAGGGGGCCCGAAGGCACGCGGCCCGGCGTCCTGGATTATCATGCCCAGTTCATCACCGTGCTTTCCTTCGCGCCCGGCGCGATACACCTGGCATCGGGAGGCCGCGATGGGACCGTGGCTGCGTGGTCGCTGCAGCGAGATGGAGAAGGAGATCTGATCGGGTCCGGGGACGTGGCGGATGTCGTCGCCGGGTTGCACTGGCGGCCGGACGGGGGTGCCCTCGCCGCGCTCGATGCGCAGGGCGGCGTGACGGTCTGGAGAGTGAAGAACTGGTGATCGTGCTGTGCGGCGCCTGCTTCGCATCCGAAAACGTTATCGCGCGAATAAAGCATGAATGCTCAGACCCAACGCATCCGCGAATCACTCCGCAGACACGACGCATTGGCTACGGGCCGAGGCCGCGTTCTTGGCCAGGTCGTGTGCTGCGAAGGCTGTAGCTGCGGTCAGACAGACAAGGGGTTCCCGCCCTTTCCCCGCGACTGGCTCAAGCAGCAGTGGAAAGAAGAAAAACTGAACAGGTCGGTGCAATTGACGATCTCCGGATGCCTTGGTCCGTGCGACCTGGCCAATGTCTTCTGCGTCATCTCGCCCGAGGGAATGCAGTGGTTTGGCGGCCTCCAGGAACAGTGGCATTACGACTTGCTCCTGGCATGGGCCAAAGCCTCCCGGGATGCGGGTGTGCTGCTCGAATTGCCTGCCGAAATGAACCTCCACCGATTTGAACGGTTCGCCATTTCCCAATACCATGAGAATGGAGTTGACCCGGTTTAGTGGACTTGTATAACTTCCTGTGTCTATAGGAATGCCACTATTGCGGATGCCATGGCACTTTACGGCGGCCTTCCACGGCAGAATGTCGACCTCGTTCGCTCCGGCCACAAGTAAGTAAATCACTGAATTCGCAGTGCAAGCATCGCTCGTTTGCCATCAAGTGGGAATGAACCCTTGATCCTCCAGGACTACCTCGCTGCCCTGCCCATGGACGACCTTAAATCCATGGCCGTCACCCTCGGCGTGCAGCCCGGAATGATCTCCCGCGCTCGGCTGATCCGCGAAATTACGGACCAGATCTTTCAGCCGGGGTACATCGATCAGTGCGTGGACGATCTGAGCGAAGAGGCCCGGGAGATCCTGCTGGCCGTGCTTTCCGCCGGAGAGGCGGGACGGGTCTACGACACGAGGAATCCCTCCAACGACGGGTTGATCGAACAACTCCACGGACTGCTGAACCGGGGGCTCGTGATCGGCCGGCGACCGGCGTACCGCACGGTCGACTTCACCGTTCCGGAAGACCTCCGGGACATGCTGATCCGCAATTTCACGGACCGGCTGGCGGGGATTTTCTCGACGAAAGCAGGGAAATCGGAAGACGACGAAAGCCGGGATCTCACCGCGGTCCGAAACGTCTTCGCCCTCGTAAACGGGCTTCGGCACAACCCGGCGCGGCTCACGGACCGGGGCCTGCCGTACAAACGGGCGCTCGATGCCATGGTGGAACGGCAGGAAGCCGCGATGAACGGCCTGCCGGAATCAGCGGAGGAGATCACCGGGCAGATGCGCTTCGTCATGGACTATGCGCAGTGGCGCGGACTGACGCGCATAGAAGACGGCCGCCTTCGCGCCGACCGCGAATTCGAATCGTGGCTTGAGCTGCCCACCACCGATAAACTGGCGAACCTGTTGTCCTTCTGGCACGCACGGGACCGGGCGCGTTCCCCTGCGATAGCCGCGTTGCCGGGCATCCTTCAACTGTGTGTGGGTTTCGCCCAGGTGGACCTGGACCAGATCCTGCGCTGCGTGCTGACCTGTTCGTCTCCCCACGTACGGACGGATGCCTTCAGTGACGAGGAGAGAGCGGAGATTCTCGCGGCTCTGCGCGAGCTCGAATGGATCGGTCTCTTGCGTCAGTATGACGGCAAGAACGGGGCCGGAGGCGGCCTGGTGATCACGCCGGCGGGACGGCACGTTTTCGGCGGGGAGGACTGGCCGGACGAGCAGGCCTGGAGCACGCGATTCGTCGTCCAGCCCACCTTCGAGATCATCGCGCCCCGGGACCTGGACTTGAACATCCGTGAAAAACTCGAACGCTTCGCCGACCTCGAAAAGGTCGATCTCACCCTGACCTACCGGGTTACCCGCGATACCATCTACCGGGCCGCCAACACGGACATGTCCGGCGCGGACGTCAACGGGTTCCTGGCGGACCATTCCGAGAAGGACGTGCCCCAGAACGTCGCGTACTCGATCCAGTCGTGGGGCGATGCGTACGGCCAGGTGTACTTCATGGAGACCTTCCTCCTCCGGACCGCCAGCGCAGAAATCGCCAGCCACATCAAGGCCCACGGGGAACTCGCGCCATATATCAAGGGCGAGGTAGCGCCCGACGCGCTTATCGTGGAACGCAAGATGTACCGGGAGCTGATGGACCTGCTTCAGAAACAGGGTTACATGCCGAGATCGGGGATCGTCGGACCCGCGGAGGCCGTTTCGGGTCCCAACGCCGGAGATGCGGCCCAGCGTGCCCGGTCCGGCAATGGGAACGGACCGAGGACAGACCCGAATGAATCACGGGAGCGAAGCAGTCATTCCGACCGAGGTGGTCATCCCGGGCGAAGCGTTCATTCCGACCGAAACGATCCTCCCACGGACGATACACAGCCTACACCCCCTGAATCCGAACGAAAACCAGTCCTCGGATTCGGGGACTGCCTGCCCGGCTATCAACTGCACCGGGGATCGGGCGGGGCCGACCGGAACGCCCCGCACATCGAGCAGGCTGCCAACCTGCAGTACCTGTCTCCCGGGCAGACCGAAGAACTCCTGGAAATGGCGGTGAAGAACAACCACCGGGCCGTCATCGAATACTACCTGGGCAACCGTAGCCGCAGCTTCCTGCACCGGATCAAGCCCATCCGCATCGAACGGACCCGGGGCACGCCCTTCATCGAGGCGCACCGCATACCGGAAGGCGACGTGCACGCCTTCAAGATCGCGAACATCCGGGCGATCCGGATCGTATACGAGCACGAGGAACAGGCAGGCGGCAACTGAACATCCCTGGTCGCCCCTGAACGACCCGCCGAGCGGAGGACCGACCATGTACACCACGCTGATCGATGTACACACGCTGAACCGGCATCACCAGGACCCGGACTGGCGCGTGATCGACGCCCGGTTCTCCCTGGCCGACGCGGGCCAGGGCGCCCGTGAGTACGGCGAGGGCCATGTGCCCGGTGCTCTGTACGCCCACCTGGACGACGACCTCTCCGGACCCATCATCCGCGGTGAAACGGGACGCCATCCGCTGCCATCCGTGGAACGGGCCGTAGAAGTGTTCTCACGGTTCGGGATCGACGGAAGCGTGCAGGTCGCGGTCTACGACGGGGCGGGCGGTTCTGTGGCCGGCCGGGTGTGGTGGATGCTCCGCTGGTTGGGTCACGACGCCGTAGCCGTACTGGACGGCGGCTGGCCGGCCTGGACCGGAGCGGGACTGCCGGTCACGCAAGAAGTAGGGGAAGTAGCGCCGCGCACCTTCGTGCCCAACGTTCGAGCACACCTGGTCACTGACGTGGACGGCGTCGACCGACACCGGAAGGACGCGGACTGGGCCGTCCTGGACGCCCGCACGGCGGAGCGTTTCCGCGGCGAACAGGAGCCCATCGATCCCGTAGCCGGCCATATCCCGGGCGCAATTTGCGCGACGTTTGATGCGAACCTGGGAGAAGATGGTTGCTTTCGGTCGCCGGAGGAGTTGAGGCGGAGATTCGAGGGGTTGTTCGGCGGCGTACCGGTCGACCGCGCCATAAACTACTGCGGTTCGGGCGTCTCGGCCTGCCACAACCTCCTCGCTATCGCCCACGCGGGCCTGGGGGACGCCGTGCTCTTCCCGGGTTCCTGGAGTGAATGGATTACCGACGAGGAGCGGCCGATCGGGACGGGGGAGGGGTGAGGTTCATCCCTCACTTCCCAAACGCATACCTGAACGTCACCCACAGGATCTTCACGCCTGCCCGGACCGCCCCGGACAGCGTGCCCGTAATCTTCGAAACGCCGACGCGCTTCCGGTAGCGCACCGGGACGTCGAGCGTCCGGTATCCCTTCTGCGCCGCCTTGATCTGCATCTCCACGGTCCAGCCGAAGTTCTGATCCGCCATTTCCAGCTCGAGCAGCCGGTCGTAGCGTACCGCCCGGAACGGCCCGAGATCGGTGTACCGATGGCCGTAGAGCCACCGGATGATCCGCGGTACGAGGACGTTCCCGATGACGGCTTGGACCGGCATGGACCCCGGCGCGCGGCGGCCCAGCATCCGCGACCCGATCACCAGGTCGCAGCCGTCCTCCATGATCGGCCGCACCAGGTCCGCCATTTCTTCCGGGTAGTCGCTGTAGTCGCCGTCCAGGAACACGATGACGTCCGGAGCGAACCGGGCGGCCTCGGCCATGCCGCGCAGGCAGGCCGCCCCATAGCCGCGCCGGGGCTCCCGCACAACGACGGCGCCGCCCTCCGCGGCCACGACTGCCGTCCGGTCCGTCGACCCGTTGTCCACCACGATCACGGCCGCGGCCATGTCCTCTGGAATGTGCGCCAGGACCAGCCCGATCGAATCCTCCTCGTTCAGGACCGGTATGATGACAACGATGGTCCGACCGTCCACCGGCATCGCCCTATCCGGCATCGCCATATCTGGCCCCTCAATATCCCTTTCGATCCGTGTTTACAGTGGTTTCCTGCGATCCGGGCCCGCCGTACATAATGTATAATTCGCTTGACAAGCCCCCTACATATACTAATATATCCCCTTAATAGTCTCCTGAAACCCATTTTCAACCCGATCTGACTTTACCGTATTTCAAAACCGGCTGTATTCGCCATCAGGATCCGTGCCCGATGCGTCTCTCCCATCTTGAAATGATCGGTTTCAAGTCATTCTCCACCCGGCTGAAGGTGAAGTTCAGCGACGGTATCACGGCCGTAGTCGGTCCCAACGGCTGCGGCAAGTCCAATATCGTCGACGCCATTCGCTGGGCGCTGGGGGAGCACCGCGCGACCTCGCTGCGGGGCGACCGGATGGAAGACATCATCTTCAACGGCACGGCCGCCCGCAAGCCCCTCGGCATGGCGGAGGTGTCGCTGACGATCGACAACAGCGAGCAGATGCTGCCCGTCGAATACAGCGAAGTCACGATCACGCGCCGCTATTTCCGCTCGGGCGCGAGCGAGTACCAGATCAACAAGGTGCCCTGCCGCCTCAAGGACATCACCAACCTCCTGCTGGACACGGGCATGGGCGCCCACGCCTACTCCATCATCGAGCAGGGCATGGTGGAATCGGTGGTGAACGGCAGCCCGCTCGAACGACGCCAACTCATCGAGGAAGCCGCCGGCATCAACAAGTACAAGACGCGGCGGCGACTGGCGCAGCGCAAGCTCGAAGGCACCGAGCACGACCTGGTCCGCATCGCCGACCTCCTGGACGAGGTCGAACGGAGCGTGAGTACGCTGCGGCGGCAGGTGCGAAAGTACGAGCGGTACGAGCGGCTGATGCAGCAGATGAAGGACGTGGAGATCGTGGTCGCCTGTCACGCCTTCCAGGACCTGCGGAGACAAACCGAGCCCGTCCGGGAACGGATCCGGCAGTTCGCGGAGCGGAAGGAAGCCGTTCAGACCCGCATACGGACCGCCGAGGCGGAGGTCGAGAAGAGCAAGGCCGTCCAGCTGGAAAAGGAAGAGAAACTCCAGCAGCGGCAGGACGCCGTCAACCAGATCGACGACCAGATCAGGGCGCTGGAAGAGGAACTCCTGGTCAGCAAGGAGCGCCGGACGGGCCTTGAGCAGCGGGCCCGTTCCGCGTCGGGGGAAGCCGAACAGGCGGAGACCGAACTGGAAGGCATCCGGTCCCAGCTTGCCCGGATCGGAGACGACCGTAAAACGCTGGAGACGGCGCTGGATCAGGCGCGCGCCACCTTCGCGGAGCGGGACGAGACGTCCCGGACCTTCGCCGGCCGGATCGCGACACAGAAAGAAGCCACCCAGGCGCTGCGGGACCGCAGCATGAAGGCGATCCAGCAGCACTCGAGCGAGCTGGCGGCGATCAGTTCCCTTGAAGCCCGCGAAGCGTCCCTGCGCGGCCGAAGCGCCGAGGTGGAGACCGCCCGGAAGAAACTCGCCGAGGAACTGGCATCGAAGAAGGCGGCCGTCGAGGCCGTGCAGAAGGAACTGCGCGCCGTCCGGGGCGTGGTGGAAGAGAACGCGTCGCTGCACGCGAACCTTACGGAATCCGTCCAGGACGCGCAGCAGTGCATCGAGTCGGCCCGGGACGAGCTGTCTGGTCTCGAAACGACCATCACGACGGCGGAAAAGGAATGGACGCTCCTAGATCGCATGCACCGGCAGTACGAAGGATACGGCCAGGGCGTCCGGACGCTGCTCACCAACGGTGCGGACGTCGACGGACTTAACGGCGTGCTGGCGGACGGTATCACGATCGACAAGGCCTACGAAACGGTGATCGCGGCCTACCTGGACGACATGCTGCAGTACGTCGTGGCCGGCCGCACAAAAGATGCCGAGGCGGGCCTGGCCTACCTCCGGGAGCAGGAGACCGGCCGGGCTTCCTTCATCCTCCTGGACCGGATGAAGTCCCGCCCCGCGCCCGCGGACCTGCCCTTTGAGGACGACGGCATCATCGGCCGCGCGAGCACCATGGTCAAGTCCGACAAGGCGCTGGCTCCGGCGGTGACCCACCTGCTCTCCAGGGTCGTGCTCGTGAAAGACGTCGAAACGGCCCTGCGCCTTTCCCCCTTGTTCGACACCGACCAGGATTGGAAACTGCTGACGGCCGGCGGCGAGGTCGTGGACCCGGCCGGCGTACTGATGGGCGGTTCGTCCGGATCTTCCGAGGCAGGCGAGTCGGACCTCCTGCGCCGTGCGGAGCGGATCACGGAGATCGAAGGGGAACTGGAGGAAGACCGGGCACAACGGGATAAGATCGCCGGCGAACTGGAAGGCCTGGAGACGGAACTGGCCGCGCTGTCCGAACGGCAGGCCTCCGTCGAAACGGTACTCGGCGAGTCCCGGCGCAAGTTGATGGAAACGGAGTCCAAAGAACGGCAGCTGGATTTCGAGCGGACCAGGATGGCGGAACAGGACGAAGAACTCGCGCGTGAAGCGGATTCCCTGGCCGCGGACGCGAAGGCTGCGGCCGGGGAGCGCGAGCAGCGCAAAAAAGCGATGGAGACGCTGGCCCGCGACCGGGTATCGGCCGAAGCAGAAGAACGGACCAACCAGCAGACCCTGGACGAGATGGAGGAGGAACGCCAGCACCTGGCCGAAGCGGCCAACGAAGCCCGGGTCGCCCTCGTGTCCATGGAAAGCCGGAGCAACGAGCTGAGCACCACCGATGAATTCCTTACCCAGGAGAACGAGCGCCTGGCCAATCTCCTGACGCAGCGAAAGACCGAGGCGGTGGAAGCCGGCAGCCAGTCCACGGAACTGGAGAAGAGCCAGAAAGAAAACGAGAAGCAGCTGGAGGCGCACTACGCTTCCCGGCGGGAGCGCGCGGTGGACCGCGACGCCGTCCTCGAAGAGCACCAGAACCTGCAGGAAGCCGAACGCCAGCTGCAGCAGCACCTCGGCGAGAACCGGAACGAACTGACCCAGGTGCAGGAGCAGGTCCACCAGGCGGAACTGGAAGACGCCGAGTTGTACATGAAGAGCAACGAGATCCGCCGGCAGTTGATGGACCGGCACGACACCGACCCCGAGGGCATGGACGAACTGCCACGGATCGAGGAACTGGACGAATACTCGCCCGACGCCGCCCAGACCCTGCGGGACAGCATCCAGCGCAAGGTGGACGACCTGGGTCCCATCAACATGGCGGCGGTGGAAGAGTACCGCGCGGGCAAGGAGCGGCTCGACTTCCTCCAGCAGCAGCAGAACGACCTCATCGAGGCCAAGGACAACCTGGAGAAGACCATCATCAAGATGAACAAGGCCGCCCGGTCCCGCTTCATGACCACCTTCGAAGAGGTCCGGACCAACTTCATGACCACCTTCCAGACGCTGTTCGAAGGCGGCGAGGCCGACCTCATGCTCGAAGAAGGGGACCCGCTCGAAGCGGGCATCGAGATCATGGCGCGGCCGGGAGGGAAGCGGCTGCAGAGCCTGGCCCTGCTGTCCGGCGGCGAGACGGCCCTCACGGCCATCGCCCTGCTCTTCGCCATCTACCTCGTGAAGCCCAGCCCCTTCTGCGTGTTCGACGAGGTGGACGCGCCGCTGGACGACGCCAACGTCCGGCGCTTCGCCAGCGCCCTGCGCCAGTTTACCAGCGACACGCAGTTCCTGGTGGTCACCCACAACAAGCGGACCATGGAAGCCGCCGATTACCTCTACGGCATTACCATGGAAGAACCCGGCCTGTCCAAGATGGTCTCCGTGCGCCTCGAGGATGCCGAATCGGAGGCGCTGGAACCCGCGGCCGCTCCGGGCGAAGAGGCCAACGGCGCCGGAACGGTCGGGGTATAGGTGAGACTTGATCGTCATCGGAGTAGCCGGCGGCATCGCCTCGGGTAAGTCCACGGCGGCCCGGGTTTTCGAGCAGCACGGCGCCCGCGTTCTGGACGCCGATGCCATCGGCCACGACCTGCTGCGGACCGAGGGGATGCGCGCAGAAATCCGGTCGGCCTTCGGCGAGGACGTCCTGACGGCCGAAGGAGACGTGGACCGGCGGGCCCTCGGCCGCGTGGTCTTCGGCGACGAGCAGGCCCGGCAGCGGCTGAACCGCCTGGTACGGCCCGCCATCCGCGCGGAAATACGGCGCCGGATCGCCGGGATCCGAAGCGAGGGCTACGACGGGGTGGTCGTGGTGGACGCGCCCCTGCTGGTCGACACCGGACCCACCGACCTGGCCGACCGGGTCATCCTGGTCACCGCACCCGCCTCCACGCGGAAAGAACGGATCCTCCTTCGCGGCCTGACCGGACCCGAGGCCGAAGCGCGTATCGCCGCCCAGGAGCCCGACGCGAAACAGGCCCGGTGGGCGGACTATTTCCTGGAAAACGACGGTACGCGGGACGAACTGATCGAGAAGACCGAAGCGCTCTGGAAGCGCATCGTTTCCTGAAGCTGGCACGCCCGGGCCGCCAGGGCCTCTTTACCTGTAAAGACCGCGTTCTTCGATATAGTCCGCCACTTCCTCCGGGACAAGGTGGGTGACGGGAAGCCCTGCTTTGACGCGACGGCGGATGTCCGTGGAAGAGATGTCGATCTCGGGAAGCTGGAGGGAGACGACCCGGTCCCGCCAGTGGGGATCCAGACCGGAGAGGTCTTTGCCGGGCCGGGGAACCGTCACGACCGTCGCCAGTTCGAATACCCGGTCCGGTGCATGCCAGGTGTCGATCTCGAGCAGGCTGTCGGCCCCGATGACGAGGTGGAATGCACTGGACTCGCCGTAGATCTCCCGCAGCGCCTCCAGCGTGTCCACGGTATAGGATAGGCCGGGCCGGTTGATCTCCGCGTCCGACACCTCGAACCGGGGATCGTTCCGCGCGGCCAGCCGCGTCATGCGATACCGGTCATCCGGCGAGGCGACGGCGTGCCCCCGCTTGTGCGGAGGGCGGGCGGACGGGATGAACAGGAGCCGGTCGAGGGCGCAGTGTTCGACCACGCCCCGGGCAATGACCAGGTGGCCGGTGTGAATCGGGTCGAACGTGCCCCCGTAAACACCGAGCCGTTGGATGCTCACGGTGAGTTGCCGCTCTCGGATTCGGCCGGTGACGATCCGTCCGTGGAAGCCGGATCGTCCGTGTAAGACGTGTCGTCCATGGGGCCGTCCTCGGCCAGGGATGGCGCTACGTAACTGTTTCTCAGTTCGGAAAGTCGCTTTCCGGCCTCCGCCGACCGTTCGTTTTCGGGATAGCTCTGGATGAAAATCTCGAACTGCTCGATGGCTTCCCGGTATTTCCCCTCCCTCGCGTAGCTGTCGGCGATTTCGTATTGCGCCCGGGAAGCCCAGTTGCTCATGGGGTAGGTTTCCAGTAGTTCACCGAAATAGAGACGGGCCGCTTCCCAGTCCTTCAACTTGTAGTAGAGGTTGCCGATCCGATAATCCTTCTCGGCCACCTTGTCGAAACACTGCTGCAGCAGTTCGTGGACTTCCGCGCTCCATTCGCTGTCGGGATACTCCTGGAGGAAGAACTGGAGTTCGCGGATGGCTTCGAAGGTCTTGTCTTGCGTGAGGTGGGGCGGATTGGACTGGAGAAACGTAGCATAGGCCAGCTTGTACTGGCTCTCGTCGCTGTACGGGCTCTGGGGAAAATCGCTGATCAGCCGCCGGAACACGAGCGTGGCCAGGGGGTATTCTTCCATGTTGATGTGCATTTCCCCCTGGTGGTAAAGGGCGTCGTCCACGATATCGCTGCCGGAGTGGCCGAGGGTGATGGCCCGGAAGGCGTCCAGGGCATTCAGCCAGTCCTCCTGCTCCACGCGCTCCATGGCGTAGTCGTAGAGTTCCTCCGCGGTCCAGTCGGACTCGAATCCGGGCGGGCTGCACGCCGGAAGCACGAGCAGGGCGAGAAATATCCCCGTGACGGTGATCCTGTAGCGGCGTAAGGGCGGGATGATCATGCCGGTGTTCCGAATTGGGCGGGAAACGTCTGCGGGTTTGGTCCTCGCTTCGGGTTTGGCCCTCGCTGCGAGTTCGGTCCGCCGGGTGTGGAGACCCCTCTCGAGACCGCGCCGACCAGGTCGTACTCCATGGCATCGGTGATGTCCACGGAGACGAATTCTCCGGGGGCCAGACCGTCCTCGGCCGCCAGGCCTTCGCCGGTGACCAGCACCTCGTTGTCGACCTCCGGTGCATCCGCGGCGGTCCGCCCGGTGTAGTGCCCTTCATCGGCTCGTTCGTCGATCAGCACGTCGACCGTCTTGCCCACGAAGGACCGGTTGCGTTCGAGTGATATTTCGCGTTGCAGCGCCATGAGCCGGTCGTGCCGCTCCTGCTTGACGGGCTCGGGGATCTGGCCGTCGTACCGTGCGGCCGGCGTCTGCTCCTCCTGCGAATACATGAACACGCCCATGCGGTCGAACCGCGTTTCTTCGACGAAATCGTAGAGCTCGTCGAAATCCTCCTTGGTCTCTCCTGGAAAGCCCACGATGAAAGTAGTCCTCAGCGTCGCGTCCGGCATCCGGTCGCGGATCCGCTTCAGGAGCGCGCGCGTCTTTCTCGAAGTCGTCTCGCGGTTCATGCGGTCGAGCATGGGATCCGATATGTGCTGCAGCGGCATGTCGATGTAGTCGCAGACCCGTTCCAGGTCGGCGAAGGCATGGATCAGCGTGTCGTTGAACCGCACGGGGTGATTGTACAGCGCCCGGATCCATCGCACGCCCTCCACGCCGTTCAGCGCGGTGAGCAGTTCCTCCAGCCGTGCCGGCTGCTCAAGGTCCTTGCCGTACCAGGTGGTGTCCTGCGAGATCAGGTTCAGCTCGACGGCTCCCTGGCCGGCCAGCGTCCGGGCCTCTTCCAAGAGTGAATCCACGGTGCGGCTACGCTGGCCGCCCCGGATGGCCGGGATGATGCAGAACGTGCACCGGCGGTCGCACCCCTCGGCGATCTTGAGGTAGACGGAATGGCGGGGCGTGGTGATGACCCTCGGGTAGGAATAGTCGGTGGGCAGGGGCTGCCTGCGTATCTCCCGCAGGGTCTCGCGCCGGTCGCGCAGGCGGTCCAGCAGCTGGACGATGCGCGGGTATTGATGCACGCCGATCACGGCGTCCACTTCCGGCATTTCGGCGACCAGGCCGTGGGCGTACCGCTGCGCCATGCATCCCGTGACGACGAGCGAATCGCACCGGCCGTCCTCCTTGAACCGCGCGAGGTCAAGGATGGTCTCGATGGACTCCTCTTTGGCCGGACCGATGAACGCGCAGGTGTTCACGATGATGACGTCCGCGTCGCCGTGGTCGGCCACTACGTTGTATCCGGCCCGGGTGAGCTGGCCCAGCATGACTTCGGAATCCACCAGGTTCTTCGAACAACCCAGGCTGGCGAGACTGATGTTGGGCACGGTCTTTCTCCGCTTGCTGCGCTTTCTCCGCTTGCTGCGCTTTCTTCGCTTGCTGCGCGGCGCCTTTCAGCGCAGGTCAACCCATTCGACCCCCTCGGGCACCGTCATTTCGAACAGCCCGGGAGCGAGTTTCTCGTTTAGTCGGTAATCCATGAAACGCAGGGTGGTTTCAGACCCCATGTCGTCCGTATACGTCACTTTCCGAGTAAGCCAGTTTTCCTCGTCCACCCAGATGCGCAGATCCGGAAGGCCGTCGGCCGGTTCGACGGCGGTGAGCCTGAGCCGGGAACACGGCATGCCATCGACCGGTTCCCTGCCCTCCAGCGCATACAGGTAACGGTTCGAGTAGTTGAATATGAAGTCGTCCGGTCGGCCTGGCCGGCTCGTACGCCCGGGTCCGGATTCCGTCCCTTCTTCTCCCGCCGGCGACACGATGACCTGGCGGTTTCCGGGCACGTAAGTCCACAGCGTCTCGCCGTCTGAAACGATGGTCTGGCCGGCCTCTTCCAGGCGCAGGCGGTTCCGGTCCCTCTGCAGATAGAGTTTCCCCTCGGTCTCACTCCGGCTTTCGAGCACGGCCGCGAACGTCGTAACGGTATACCGGGCCGCCAGCGACCGCACGCCGTCGAGGCGCTGGCGCATCTTTCCGGTGACGATCTCCGCCGTATGAGGCTGCTCCGGCGCTACAAAGCCCCGCAGCGGTCCGACGTCCTCCGGCGATCCGACGTCTTCCGGCATCCGGACGCTTCCCGGTGCTCCAACGCCCTGCATCACGAACAGCCCGGTCAACAGGCCGACCCAGAGATGCGCGGCCATGCCGTCTCCTCTCGCGGAATAATCGTGCGAATCTCTTCCTACGCAAGCCTGGAAATATGCATCCTGAGTGCGCCTGCGTCAAGTGCTGCAGTGGATGGATTCCCTGATATAAAGAACGGGGAAAGCCCCCGTGGGTTCCCTCCCCGTTACTTCCACTGCCGGTTGTACTTCGACGCGCAGCTGGCCTCCCTCGGCGCGCTGCCTGGTCTTACGGCGCGCTGCCTGGCCCACTTCGGCCGGTCCCATCACGGAATCGCGGGCCGCCCTCGCTCGTACCGAACCTTCCCGTCCACGATGGTATACACGACTTCCGTGTCCAGGATTTCGTTCTCGGGCACGGTCATGATGTCCTTCGACAGCACCGTGAAATCGGCGAGCTTGCCTTGCTCGATGGACCCGAGCAGGTCTTCGTGAAACGAGCCGTAGGCGGCGTCCAGGGTATAGGACCTGAGCGCCTCCTGGCGCGACATGCGCTGGTCGCCGAACATCCCGCCTTCGGGCGTACCGTCGGGCCGCTCACGGGTTACGCTGGCGTAGAAGGAGGCGATGGGACTGACGTCTTCCACCGGCGCGTCGGTCCCGTTGATGATCTTCACGCCATGCTGCAGCAGCTTCTGCCAGACATAGCCGCCCTCCGCCGTGCGGGCGCTACCGAGCCGGTCCGGCGCCCAGGGAAGGTCCGAGGTCGCATGTATGCCCTGCATCGACGCGATCACGCCCAGCTGGGCGAACCGGGGGATGTCCGCCTCGTCCAGGATCTGGGTATGCTCGTCGCGGAACCGGTGGTCCTTCACGTGGGGGAATTCCTCCATCGCCTTCTCGTACATGTCGAGCATCATGCGGTTTCCGCGGTCGCCGATGGCGTGGGTGCAAACCTGCCAGCCATGCTCCAGGGCGAAACGGGCGGCGTCGTAGATCATGTCGGGCGGGGTCGTGGGGAATCCGGAATTCCCCGGATCGTCCTCGTAGGGCTCCAGCAGCCAGGCGCCCCGCGAACCGAGCGCTCCGTCTCCGTACATCTTGACGGCCCGGACGGTGAGAAACCCATCGGGGTGAGACCACGGTTTCTGCAGGGCGACCATGGTGTGCAGATTCGAGGCCATCACGTAGACGCGCATGTCCAGCTTGCCCGCGTCCGCGTACTCCTTGTACAGGTCGATCCCGTCCTCGCCGACCCCGGCGTCGTCGAACATGGTGATACCGTTGGCCAGGCATTCCTGAATGCCGAGTTCAAGGGCCTGTCGCCGCTGGTTTTCGGTGAAGCCGGGAACGCTCACCAGTCCCATGGCCTTGTCCACCAGGATACCCGTGGGGTTGCCGTCGGCATCCTTGATGATATCGCCGCCTTCAGGAGACCGCGTGTTCCGGTCTATACCCATGAGTTCCATAGCCCGGGCGTTGGCAAAGGCGGCATGGCCGTCGGCCCGTCGCACGTATACCGGGATATCGGGCACGGCCTCGCTCAGTCTGTGGTGGGTCATGAACCCGCGGACCGTGAGCGAACTGCGGTCCGTCCACTTCTCCTCGTGCCATCCGCGGCCGGTGATCCACTCGCCTTCCCCCACACCCTCGGCCGCCGCGAGCACCCGTTCGATGAGTTCGTCATAACCCGAAATGCCCACCAGGTCGACCGTCATCTTGGCAATCCCTATGCCCATGAGGTGGCCGTGGCTCTCTTTCAACCCGGGCACCAGGGTCTGGCCCTGGAGATCGATCACCCGGGTATCCGGACCGATGAAGGGGTCCACGTCCGCATCGACGCCCACGACGGCAATCCGGTTGCCGATGACGGCCACGGCCTGCGCCTTGGGACGATTGGCGTCCATCGTGTAGACTATGCCGTTTTTAAGTACCAGGTCCGCGGTGGACCGGCGTACCTGGGCTTCTCCGCCGGCGGTCCATACCAGGGACATCAGTCCCGCTATGGTCGCTGCAATCACTGACTGTCGCATGTCTACCTCCTCATAACCTGGCTTGGCGCCACGGTCTAAATCTCGTCCGCCACACGCCGGCGACCCACTTCCTCATTGATGTAGGCGATGATGTCCCGCGTCGATGTGCCCGGGCCGAACAGCTTCCCCACGCCGATCTTTGCGAGTTCCTCCCCGTCGGACTTCGGGATAATGCCGCCGCCGGTGAGGAGCATGTGCTGGACGCCCTTTTCCCGCAGCAGGTCCATGACGCGGGGGAAGATGGTCATATGGGCGCCCGAGAGGATGCTCAGCGCGACCACGTCCACGTCCTCCTGCACGGCCGCCTCCACGATCATTTCGGGCGTCTGCCGGAGCCCGGTGTAGATCACTTCCATGCCGGCGTCGCGCAAGGCCGCGGCCACCACCTTGGCGCCCCTGTCATGGCCGTCCAGGCCCGGTTTGGCGACGAGAACCCGAATATTTTCCGCCATGATCGCCTGTTCTCTCATTCCGCGCCGCCGCGGGACGGCACCGCGACGTCAATCCGTCATCCCTTCCATCATCTCCCGGGCGGCCGCCAGGGGGCTCAACTCCCTGCGGGCTACCCGTTCGGAAAGGCGGTCCATTGCGTCCCCGGCCTCCCGAAGTACCGTCAGGCGGCCCTGCCACCACTCGCCGAGCGCTTTCTCGATGGCCGAGCGCCCCTGGCGCATCCGGCGCGCCTGCAACCTGCCTTCTTCGGCGAGATGGTCCCGGTGGGCGTCCAGGCGCTCACACAGGTCGTCGATACCGGTATCATCCCGCGCGCTTGCGCTGAGGACGGGCGGTTTCCAGCCTTCCTCCCACCGCCCCATGTCCACGATCATCTTCAGTTCCGAGGTGAACCGGTCCGCGCCTTCGCGGTCGGACTTGTTCACGACCAGCACGTCGGCGATCTCCATCAGGCCGGCCTTCATGGCCTGGATGCTGTCACCCGATTCCGGCGTGAGCAGGACGACGGTCGTATCGCTGACATCGGAGACATCAAGGGTGGACTGGCCTACGCCTACGGTCTCCACAATGATAACATCTTTGCCGAAGGCGTCAAGGGCCGTCATCGCGTGCGGCGTCGCCTCCGAAAGCCCGCCGGTATGGCTCCGGTCGGCCTGGCTGCGCATGAACACCTGCGGGTCGTCCCACGAGCCCTGCATGCGGAGCCGGTCGCCAAGCAGCGCGCCGCCGGTGAAGGGGCTCGTCGGGTCCACCGCGATGATGCCTACCGTGCGGCCGCTTTTTCGCAGCCGGGCGGTGAGACGGTCTGCAAGGGTGCTCTTGCCGGAACCGGGCGGCCCCGTGATCCCTATGCGGCGGGCCTTGCCGGAACGGGGATACAGCACGTCCAGCAAGGCGGAGCGCCGGTCTCTGTCGTTTTCAAGGAGGGTGATGACGCGGGACAGGGCGGTCCGGTCGCCGGCAAGAAAACGGTCGAGTAGTTTCATAGCGGGATCGGAGGCTATACCGTGCCGAGTTGTATGTCTTTTATTCTCATCTGGAGGCTGGTTTCGCCCCGAAAGGTGTTTTCCTCGAGGGTGTAGGCCAGGTCCAGGCGGTCCCGGCTGTCGTTCAGGCGATCGGCGAAATGCGCCATGCCGAAACCGATCGCGTCCATGGTGCGGCCTTTCTGCCTGACCCTGAACCTCAGATGTTTCTTTTCCATCCCGATGGTCCGGAGTTTTCCGACGACGCTCAGGTTGCGGGACACAAGTACGGGGTGGTGGTTCGCCGGACCGAAGGGCCCGATCATCTTCATCAGCTTGACCATGCGCGGGGTCACCTCGTCGAGTTCGATTTCCGAGTCGATTTCGAGCTTGGGGATGAAATCGGCCGGCGTCGCGCGCGCCGCGACCACGTCGTTGAAACGCTGCCGGAATTCGTCGATGCGGTCCTTTTCGATGGACAGGCCCGCCGCGTGGTGGTGGCCGCCGAACTGGATCAGCAGGTCGGAGCATTCCTTGATGGCGTTGTACAGGTGGAAATCGCCCACGGTCCGCGCCGAGCCGCGGCCCTTCTCCCCCGCGGTCGAGATCATCACGACCGGCCGGTTGAAAGCCTCCACCATGCGGGACGCCACGATGCCGATGATGCCGGGGTGCC
Source organism: Gemmatimonadota bacterium (assembly GCA_009835325.1). Taxonomy (NCBI): domain Bacteria; kingdom Pseudomonadati; phylum Gemmatimonadota; species Gemmatimonadota bacterium. The sequence continues at coordinate 19,813 of VXWP01000090.1, forward strand.
AGGTGTCCGAAGCGAGCACGAGGCCTTTCGACTCCCTGAGGACCGGGTCCTTCTCCACGAGGTCCCGGGCGGCTTCGAAGGTGAGCGTATCCTCCTTGCGCCGCCGCTTGTTCTCCACGTTCAGCTCTTCGGCCAGTTGCGCCGCTTTTGTCTGGTCTTCGGTGATCAGGAGATCGACCACGCGCGTGGCGTCGCCCATGCGGCCGGCGGCGTTTATCCGGGGCGCCAGCAGGAAGAGCATGTGGCCCGTGGACAGTTCCTTCTCCCGCAGCCCCGCGACGTCCAGCAGGGCCTGCAGGCCCGATTTGTGCGTCTGCTGCATCATGTCCAGGCCGTACTTGGTCAGCACCCGGTTCTCGTCGCGCAGGGGGACGATGTCCGCCGTGGTACCCAGGGCCACGAGGTCCATGTGCGTATACACCGTGTTTTCCGGCAGTCCCACGTGTTCGGCCAGCGCCTGTGCCACTTTGTACGCCAGGCCGACGCCGCAGAGCTCCTTGAAGGGGTATTCGCAGTCGTCCCGCTTGGGATTCAGAATGGCCACGCTGTTCGGAAGGGTATCGCCCGGCACATGGTGATCGATGATGACGACGTCGATGCCCATTTCACGTGCCTGTTCCACTTCGGCGTTCGCGGTAATCCCGCAGTCGACGGCCAGGATCAGCGTGACGCCGCGGCTCCTGGCTTCCTCCAGGCCTTCGATGGACAGTCCGTAACCGTCGGTCATGCGGTTGGGTATGTAGGAGGAGATCCGGTCCGTCAGCAACTTGATGGTCAGGTACAGCAGCGTGGTCGCCGTCGTGCCGTCCACGTCGTAATCGCCGAAGACCATGATGTGTTCCCCGCCCTGGATGGCGTCGTGAATCCGTTCCACGGCCAGATCCATGTCCGCCATGAGAAAGGGGCTGTGCAGGTCTTCAAGGGTGGGCTTCAGGAAATAACGGGCGTCGTCAAAAGTCGAAACGCCCCGGTTGAGCAGGATCTGCGCGATCACGCGCGGGACGTTGATCAGCTCCATCATCTGGGGAACCTGGGGATGTTCGTCTAGTAGGACCCAGCGGCTGTTCATGTAGATTGTCGGATATTGAGGGTGATCGTATTGCCAGGTACTGTAAAACGTCCAAGCCGACCGTAAGCCGAGTTCTGTGCCTTCGCAGTGAAGGTGGCGATCATCTATCTGGGACGGCTGTCGCCAGCCGCCTCGTGCGACCTAACCCGAGAGTCTCCGGTTTCCCGGCGGTCGAGACGGGCCGTCTCTCCTCTCCTATTCGGTCTTGCACCAGATGGGGTTTGTCCTGCCGGACCGGTTACCCGGACCGCGGTGAGCTCTTACCTCGCCTTTTCACCTTTGCCTCCCCGAAGGGATCGGCCGTGTGTTTTCTGTGACACTTTCCGTGGCATCACTGCCCCCTGCCGTTAGCAGGCATCCCGCCCTGCGGTGCTCGGACTTTCCTCGTCCGCCTGGACGGCGAACGCGATCGCCTGGTCGACTTGGGACGTTTTACCTGTACAATATAACACAGGACGCTGCGCGGTTCAATACTCCAGCCCTTCTTCCAGGATCAGGATCCGGCCGCAACTCTCACAGGATATAAGCCTCCGCCCCTGGCGGATCTGCATGATGACCTGTAGCGGGATCACGTGGAAACAGCCGGAGCAGGCCCCCTTCTTCAGCGGTACGACGGTCATCCCCCGCAGGTTCCGCCGGATCCGGTCGTATACCTTCAGGACCTGGTTCTCCACGCGCATGGCCATCCGCTTCCGCTCGTCCATTTTGACGGCGACGTCCTCGTCCACCGCCGAAAGCCTGGACTCGAGGGCCGTGCGCTCCTCGCCGAAGCGTTCGATGAGCGATTCGGTCTCGCCGCGTATGGTCTCCAGGGTCTCCTGTTCGGTCTCGGCCTCGGAGATCAACTGCAGAATCGCGTCCTCGAGTTCGGAGATGCGGTTCTTCTGCGCCTGGATCTCCGCCTGGAGGGCGTCGTACTCCTTGTTGGTCTTTACGCTGTACAGCTGTCCCTGGTACTTCTTGACCTGTTCCTGCGCGGCCTGCAGGTCCCGTTCGTGCTGACGCCGGTCCTTCTCGATGTCCTCGACTTTCGTTTCCTGGTCCGAGAGCCTGGTCTCCGCCTCGGACTGGGCCGTCTCCATCGTCTCCAGCTGGTTAGGTATGTCTACCTTGAATTGTTCGAGTTCGTGCAAGTCCTGATCCGTCTTCTGCAATTCCAACAGCGCTCTCAAGCTCTCCTGCATGCGGCCTCAGCCCTCCATGGAGATGAAAAGGCGGACAAAAAAAAATGCACGCTGACCGTGCATTTCCCTTCGCTTCAATCTGGTGTTGCCGCGCCCCGGGTCCGAAGAGGCAACTGCAGTCGGACCAGACAGACAATCGGGCACGAAGACCTATCCATCCTTTTCCCAATACTACTTGATTTTTCGATCATAGTCAATAAAGATAATGCCGTAGGCATGTAGTGTCAACCAAAATCAGGGGAGGTTATCATGGGCCCGCCCATACGACTCGGGGTGGTCAGGAAGGAAGAAAGCTTCGAGTTTAACATCGTGATTTCCAGGTGGCTGTTCGCCGGCCTCACGGCGCTGCTCGTCGCCGCCGTTTCGCTGGGGTACGCCGTCATGCCCGCCCAGTCGCAGGACGACCGGGGCCGCAAGGCGGTCAACCCGGGCCCGAACTACAGCGAGGCTATCGAGGCGGGCGATTTCGTGTTCCTGTCCGGAAAGATCGCGGCCGTCCGGGGCCGGATCATCCCCGGCGGTATCGAGGCGGAAACGAAAATGGTCATGGACAACCTGCAGAGAGCCCTGGCCAAGTCCGATCTGACGATGGACGACGTGGTCAAGGCCACGGTGTTTCTCAACGACCTGAATGACTTCTCCGCTATGAACGAAGTGTACCGGTCCTACTACACGGGCGATCCGCCGGCCCGGTCCACCATACAGTCCGGTGTCGTGCTGAATGCCGGCATCGAGATCGACCTGATCGCCTACCGCGGCGGCAAGTAGCCGGCAAGTAGTCGGCGAGCAGTCGGTAACTGGCCGGCAATTTGTCGACGGATCTTTCCAATATAGGCGAATGAACGAGAAAACGACCGCCGGCGTGATCGGACTGGGGCTGGGACGGGCCCATCTCGCCGGTTATCTCGCGGACGAACGGGTGGAAGTCGTCGGGCTGGCCGACCTGGACGTGGGGCTGGCCGAGCGGACCGCGTCGGAACACGGCGTGCCTCACGCGTTTTCCGCCTACCGGGACCTGCTCGCCCTCGGCCCCGATCTCGTCAGCGTCTGCCTTCCGAATTTCCTGCACGCGCCCGTGACCATCGACGGCCTGGACGCCGGCGTCCACGTGCTGTGCGAGAAGCCCATGGCGCTGAACGCGGCCCAGGCGCGCGACATGGCCGCCGCCGCCCGGCGCAACGGCCGCTACCTCATGATCGCCCTGAACAACCGGTTCCGCGCCGAGACGCAGATCCTGAAGAAGCTGGTCGAGCAGGACGTACTGGGCGAGATCTACTACGCGAAGACCGGGTGGTTGAGGCGAAGCGGCATACCGGGCGCCGGGACCTGGTTTACGCGCAAGGCCCAGGCCGGCGGCGGGCCCTTGATCGACCTGGGCGTCCACATGATCGATCTGACGCGCTGGCTCATGGGCAATCCGCGGCCCGTGTCCGTGGTGGGCGCCACCTACGCCCGGCTGAGCGATTCGGTGGAAGGCGTCTTCGACGTGGAAGACCTCGCCGCGGCATTCATCCGGTTCGAGGGCGATGCCACGCTCGTCGCGGAGACGAGCTGGGCCTCCCACGTGCCTTCGGAAGGCTCCTACGTCAAGCTCATGGGCACCCGGGGCGGCGCCGAGATCACGGGCAACGATTTAACCGTCTATACCGACCTGCACGGCGAACAGGTGGATATCACGCCCGCCTACGCGCCGCGGGAATGGTCGGACTGCATCGCGGCCGAGATCGCCCATTTCGTGGACTGCATCCGGGCCGGTCGAACGCCCATGTCTACGGGCGAGCAGGGCGTCGAGATCATGCAGATCCTGGATGGTGTCTACGAATCGGCCGCGGGCAACCGGATGGTCCGGATCGACTAGTGGTCCTCGGGATGGTCCGGCTCGACTGGCAGTGACTAGTGGCCCTCTGGGAGTCCGAATGCCCGGCTGTTGACCTGGATCGTGCGGTCGCCGGGCCTCGATGAGAGGGCGCTTCGGTAGGCTGCCGCGGCATCATTCAGACGGCCGGACCTTTCGTAGGCAATCGCCAGGTTGTTCCACGCTTCCGCGTTGTTCGGGTCCACTTCCACGAGGCCTTCCCAGATCGCCACAGCCCCGGACCAGTTTCCATCCCTTGCCGCCGATATCCCCCCACGATTCCCGGCAGGGACCAGCCGCCGCGTGACCTGGATTTCCTCCCGGACGATGGAGGCCATCAGGCGGCCCACGATGCGCCTGGCGATCACCTCGGTCAGCATCGGCGAAACGATCTCGACGGAGACGGCCCCCTCCGGCGGCGACTCGACGGGATCGGGCAGCACCGTGCGGTAGGATTCGGTTTCCGTGACGGAAAAGCTCCCGAGCAGTTCGTTCGAACCGACGTCATAGGCCCTGAGCGTAGCCGTCATGACCGCCGTCTGATCGATATGCGGCACGATATAGGACTTGTTTACGATCTTGATATCGGTTCGTCCGAGTCCTACCTCCATGGCTTCCTCCTCCCGAAAGACCTTTACCTCCCCGTACGCTTCCGTGTAAGCCCTTTCGAGATCGCCGACGAGCGTGATATCGGCGTTGATTTCCCTTCCAACGATCAACGCGAGAGAATCGGGGATCCGGCCGGCCTCGTGAGGGTGGCGGGACAGCGTCCGGAGCACCGGTCTCATTTCGATGGCCGTCAGCGTGGAATCCGAAACGAGGGCGCGGGCGAACAGGAACCCGGTCAGGTTGTTCAGGGCCAGGTCGGTGCCGTTGAAACCGAGCAGGGCGATCGATTCTTCTTCGCCGGGGAGGCCGAGCAGGGGCGATCGGTAGACATCGAACCGGACGGAGAGCGAAGAAGCCGCGCATCCGGGGACATGCGCCAGGAATGCCGCGGCAAGGAGCGGCAGGACCGTCCTGTAGAATGAAGCGGCCATGGTACCTGCATAGGTACGCCCTTTTATCCCGGTGTGTCAAGGCGATTCGGGTCGGTCGCGCGTCCGCCGGAACCCCCGGAAAGAGGTTGACAACCGGCCCGGCGGTCCTTAATCTACGCATGACCAGAAATCACGTCATTACGGGTAATTTACATGTCCTCGTCTCAGAAGCCGCCCGGGCCTGCCGCACCCGGCGAGAAGTCCGGCAAGACCCCCGGTAAGACCCCCGGGAAGACGCGTCCCGACCCGGTCCGCCGCCGCCGATTCCTGCAGAGATGCCTCGGCGCGCTGGGCGGCATCGGCTCCCTGATGGCCGTCTATCCGCTCATCCGTTACATCGAACCACCCCCCGAAGCCGAAGGCGCCAACCGGGTCGAAATCGACCGCGCGTCCCTGCCTCCCGGCACGTCCAGGACGGTGATCTACCGGGGCCGGCCGACCATCGTGGTCAACACCTCCGACGGTTTCATCGCCTACAACGCCGTTTGTCCCCACCTGGGTTGCGTCGTCAAGTGGGAGGTGGGTACGCAGAACCTGATCTGTCCCTGTCACGGCGGGGTTTTCGGCACGGACGGCAGCGTCCTGGGCGGCCCGATACCCGGCCCCCTGTCCGCGGTCGAACTGTCCGTCACCGAGGACAAGATCATCGTCGGCGTGTAACCGCCGGTGCCCGGACAACCGCCGGTGCCCGGACAACCGCCGGTGCCCGGACGGTCCTTTCTTCGCGGAGCACGAAACCAGCCACCATGATCAGACGCCTGTCCAACGAGGTGTACAACTGGCTCGATGATCGTACGGAAATCTCGGTCATCATCGATTTCTGCCGCCGCCAGCTGACCAAGCCCGTGCCCCGCCATCTCAACTGGCTGTTCTCCTTCGGAACGGTCACCCTGATGTTCTTCCTTTCCCAGGCCGTCTCGGGCGTCTTCCTGATGATCTACTACGAGGCGTCGGCCGATACGGCCTACGAGAGCGTGAAGTACATCATGGAGCAGGTGCGCTTCGGCTGGCTCATGCGGCAGGTGCATACCTACGGCGCCAATTTCATGATCGCCTTCCTGCTGCTGCACTCGGTCCGCGTGTTCTTCTACGGCGGTTACAAGAAACCCCGGGAGCTTACCTGGCTCTTCGGGTTCGGCCTGCTGGTCGTGACCCTGGGCTTCGGCTTTACGGGCTATCTCCTGCCCTGGGACCAGCTTTCCTACTGGGGCACGACGGTGGGTACGGAGATCGCCGCCGCGACTCCGCTCATCGGGGAGTATCTGCTGATTCTCATGCGGGGCGGCGAAATCATCTCCGACGTGACCCTTACCCGCTTCTTCGTGCTGCACGTGGTGCTGCTGCCGTGGGCCTTCATCGCCCTGGTGACCGTGCACCTGGTCCTCATACGCTACAAGGGCATCTCGCCGCTCGAAGGAACGGACGTGCCGGAGAAGACGCCGGAAGAACTGACGAAAGCCGGCGGCAAGCCTTTCTATCCTCAGCACGTGATGAAAGAAGCCATCGTGGTCCTGCTGGTCCTGGCGTCGATGATCTTCATGATCATATACTACCCCCTGCCGCTCCACGAAAAGGCCGATCCCTTCAACACGCCGGTGGGCGTCAAGCCGGAATGGTATTTCCTATCCTCCTACCAGGCGCTGAAATACCTCCCGAAAACCATCGGCATCATCGGGTCCGGCCTGGTGGTCCTGGCCATCTGCCTGCTGCCCTTCTGGGACCGGACGCCGGCCCGCACGCCCGCACGGCGACCCCTCGCGACGTCCCTCGGCATCCTGTTCATCGTGCTGAACATCGCCCTCGCCCTGCTTGGCAAGATCTCGGAAACGGAGATGACCTTCATGGGCACGAGGTATCATTTCGACATCTACGGCTGGCCCCATGCCATCGGGACGGTCGAGGAACCGGCTGTCCTGCCGGACACGGGCGGCGAGGGAACCGAATGAGCAGACCAGCGGCATACCCGGCGCGGGCGGCCCTCCCGGCGCGGGCGGCCCTTATCCTCCTTCCGCTGCTGATCCTTACCTGGACGACAACAGATTCCGCGGAAGCGCAACAGTCCGCTGCGTCCAATAATTGCGTCAGCTGCCATGCCGGCCTGGACGATGAAGACATGAGCCTGCCGGTGGCCGAATGGCAGCGTAGCGCACACCGTCCTGCGGACATCTACTGCCAGGACTGTCACGGCGGGAACGCCGCCACGATGGTGGAAGACGAAGCGCACGACGTCGAAATGGACTTTGTGGGCCTGCCCGACCCCTACATCGTCCATGAACTGTGCGGCGAGTGCCACCAGGTCCAGATGACCAACTACGTGCCCAGTCCCCACGGCCTCGAGGGAGATTTCTGGCCCAACTGCGTGGACTGCCACTCAAACCACGAAATAGTCCAACCCCAGGCGTCCCTGATCTCCATACCCGACAACTGCGAGGACTGTCACGAGCAGGCGATCATGGACGATTACATCGCCCTGACCGACCGGGGACTCGAGCCCATCGTCGAGTTCCGGCAGGCCGCGGAGGAGATCCGTTCGGCCGGGGTCCCGGTCGACCTGATCCTGGACCAGGCCAACCTGGCACGAAACGCTTATGTCGAGCGGGCCTCCCACGTCTTCGTACTCGAGAAAATGGTCGCCGTCGTCGATTCGCTGGAACAGGTCTACCCAAGCATCAGAAAATCAGTGGATGCCGCGCGCACCGAAGTCGATACCCGGCGCAGGTTCGGCTGGATGTTCATCGGCCTCTTCCTCGTGGCGGCGGGTGTGATCTGGCTGTACCGGCGGTCGCTGTCGGACGCCTGATCTAACCGCAGGCCGCTGCCGGACGCCCGATCGTACCGGAGCCCATCATGCACACTCGATTTCTCCTCTGTCTCCTGCTCGCTTTCTTCGCGCCGCCCGTCGCGGCTACCACGGCCGTCACGGCCGGCGACATCCGTCCGGTGCCCGACGGCAAGGGGACGTCCACCCTGGCCCAGGCCGTGCTTCGCCTGCCCGTCGTGGCCAGCATGCTGCACACCGGCGCCCATCCCGACGACGAGAACAGCGCCCTGGTCGCCTACGTGAGCCGCGGGTTGCACGCCCGTACCGCCTACCTTTCCCTTAACCGCGGCGAAGGCGGACAGAACCTCATCGGCCCCGAGCTCTACGACGCCATCGGCGTGATCCGGACGGAAGAGCTGCTGACAGCCCGGCGTTTCGACGGCGCGGAGCAGTTCTTTACGCGGACGTACGACTTCGGGTTTTCCAAGTCGGCCGAGGAAACCCTGGAATACTGGAATCACGATGAAATGCTGCTTTCGGACGTGGTGCGCGTCATCCGCCGCTTTCGTCCCGACGTGATCGTATCCGTATTCGCCGATTCTCCCCGCGACGGCCACGGGCATCACCAGGCCGCCGGGAGGATCACCCGCGAAGCCTTTTTCGTCGCGGCCGATCCGGAACGCTTTCCCGAACACCTGCGGGACGGCCTGCGTCCCTGGCAGGCCCGCAAGCTGTACATCAACAACACGCGGGCTTCTTTCGACAGCATCGACTCCCTGGTGGTGGACGTAGGCGCCTACAGTCCCGTGCTGGACCGGTCGTACCGCGAACTCGGCCTGGCGGGCCGCAGCATGCACCGCTCCCAGGACATGGGGACCCTGCAGCCGAAGGGTCCGGCGACCACGAAGATCAAGCTGGTCGCGCGTGAGGGCATGGCGGACGCGGACGGAGACGCCCACCTGTTCGACGGCCTGGACACAACTTTCATGCGGTTCCATGCCATGGCCGGACCGGACGCCGGGAAGATCCCCGGACTCGCCGGCCGGCTAGAGCGGATGGACGCGTTGGCCCGCGAGGCCGTGGACGCCTACCGGCCGCTGGACCCTCCCGCCGTGCTGGACCCCGTGCTGGAGGGCCTGCGGATGATCCGGGCGCTGCGGAGCGACCTTGAACAGGGCGGCCTGCCGGCCGGCGTCCTCGCGGATATGCTCTTTCTGCTCGATCAGAAGGAGGAAGACTTCGCCAATGCGGCGGTCCTGGCCCTCGGCATGGCCTTCGAAGTGCTCACCAGCGACGACCGGGTCGTCCCGGGCAACCTGCTCGGCGTCCATTTGGTGTTGCTGAACCGCAGTGCGCGGTCCGTCCGCGTCACCAACCTGGCGCTGGACGTTCCGGAGGGTTGGACCGCGGCTCCCGATCCGGTCCCGGCCAGACCGGCCAGGCAGACCGAAGACATCGGCTACAACGAAAGCTTTGCGGAAAACTGGCGGGTCGAAGTACCGCCCGACGCCGGCCTCACCCGGCCCTACTGGCACCGCCACTCCCTGAATGACCCGAGGGTCGTGGTGGACGACACGGCATTGATCGGGCTCCCCTGGCGCCCGCAGCCCGTAATCGGACGGGCCCGGTTTCTCGTGGACGGCGTCGAGATCGAAATCCGCCGGCCCGCGCAGTACCGCTTCGCCGACCGGGCCTTCGGAGAAATCCGCCGCGAACTCCAGGTCGTGCCCGCGCTGTCGGTCACCATGGACCCGCAGGTGGTGGTCGCCCCGTCGGGACGGGAAAGCCCCCTGCGGTTCAGCGTGTCCGTGATCAGCAACGTGGACGGCGGGATCGAAGGCGGATTGTCCCTCGAGGCGCCGGAAGGGTGGGAAGTCTCGCCCGGAGAAGTACCCCTGTCGTTCTCGGGAAGAGGACAGGCCGCCACGTACAATTACTCGGTAGTCCCGGCACGGGACGCCCGGGACGGGGCTTACGATGTGCGGGTGGTGGCCAAGGCCGGCGGGAACGAATACCGCGAAGGATACGAGGTGATCGCCTATCCCCATATCGAACCGAGGCACCTGTACCGCGGTTCGGCATCCGTCGTGCAGGTGGCCCCGGTCGATCTGCCGGACGATCTGCGGGTGGGTTACATCATGGGATCGGGCGACCAGGTCCCGCTCGTGCTGGAGCAGATGGGCCTGCAGGTGCGGTTGCTGACGGGGGAAGACCTAGCTACGGCCGACCTGGACGCCTTCGACCTGATCATCGCGGGCATCCGCGCCTACGAGGTCCGCGAGGATCTCATTGCCGTGAACCAGCGGCTCCTGGACTACGTGGAGGACGGGGGCGTCTATATCGTGCAGTATAACAAGTACGCCTTCAACCTCGACCAGTACGGACCCTTCCCCTTCCAGATCAACCGCCCCCATGACCGGGTGACCCGGGAGGACGCGCCGGTGGACATCCTGGTACCGGATCATCCCGTCTTCAACCGGCCCAACCGGATCACCGACGCGGACTTCGAAGGGTGGGTGCAGGAACGCGGCCTGTACTTCCAGGGCGAATGGGACCCCCGCTACACGCCGCTCATGGCCTCGCAGGACCCGGGTGAGCCGCCCAGGGGCGGCGGGCTTCTGGAAGCCCGTTACGGCAAGGGGCGCTATATCTACACGGGCTACGCGTGGTTCCGGCAGCTTCCCGCGGGCGTGCCGGGCGCCGTGCGGCTCTTCGCCAACCTGATCGGCCTGGCGGCCGAAAACCGGGCCCGATAGAGAATCTCAACGGCCCGCGCTACGCGGGCTGCAGCGGCACGTCGGTGCGCCACTCGGGGAAGCGTTCGTCGATCCCCCGGATGAGACCGTTGTAGGCCTCACGGAACTGCTGCGTGCACGGACCAATGGATCCGTCCCCGATGTCGTAATTGTCGATCGATGCGACCGGCGTGACTTCCGCGCCCGTTCCGCACAGGAAAACCTCGTCGGCCGTATACAGTTCCGTGCGGTCGATCTCCCGCTCCACGACCGGCATCTCAAGTGCGTCCCGTCCGATCCTCAATATGGTATCCCGGGTGACGCTCACCAGGATATCGGCCGTCACCGGCGGCGTGATGAGGACGCCGTCCTGGATCATCATCAGGCAGGCGCCGGGCGCTTCGCAGACCTTGCCGCGGTTGTTCAGCATGATGGTTTCGTCGAAGCCCTTGAGTGTGGCGTCGGTCCACGCGATGGCGCTGTTGCGGTAGTTGGCCCAGCACTTGATGCGGGCCGGGAGCGTGTTGTCCGAAATGCGCGTCCAGGAGCTGACCGAGCACCGGGCGCCGTCCTTTCTGCGCAGGTTGGAGCCGTAGGCAAAGGTGTGGACGTAGACGTGGGCCGGACCCGCCATCTTGTTGAGATACACGTCCGGCGAGAAGTACACGGTCGGGAATATGTAGACGTCCTCCCGGTACCCGTGGACCCGGCACAGTTCGAGGGAGCCGTTCCACACGTCCTCCAGCGTGTAAGGCGTTTCCATGCGCATCAACTTGATCGACCGGTACAGGCGATCCAGGTGTTCCTTGAAACGGAAGACGAAGAGTTTCTCCCGGTCGTCGTTCCAGTAGGCCCGGATCCCCTCGAAAATGGCGTGGGCGAATATATGTCCCTGCGTGACATGCACCGTACCCTGGTCCCAGGGGATCTGTTCCCCGTCCAGCCAGATGTATTTTGAATGATCCTCGCCCCACATTTTCGTCTTCTTGCCCATGCCCGTACTCCCTGTAAATGGTCGAACAATCGATTCGTGATCCGGTGACTCCGCGATTCCGCGTCCCGCTACTACCGCCCGCGACCGGTCCAGTGTGCCGCGTCAAACGCTACACCCTGTCTGGTCCGGGCCGGTCCCGCACCTCTGCATTCCGAATCTCGTCCAGGCGCGCCCGCCAGGCGTATTCCTCCGGGCCGAGGACTTCCACCTGCCGGCACGACATGCACCACTGCAGAATCACCGGCTCGTCATCCCGGGATACTGTGCGTATGGCCACCCAGAACTCGACGCCGTGAGGGCAGCCCGTCTGGGTCCGCTGGAATTCGGGCAGGATGTGATGGATCTTGTCGCCCGCCGGCGTCAGGCCGACCAGGGTCTCGTCATAGGGGCGGATAGGCATGCTCGGTGGTCCGGAATCGGTGCAAATCGGACGTGGACGCTGTGTACGTGAACGCTGTGTTATTTATGGATTTTGGCCGCGGTCCTGTCAAGGGATATCCCGTCGAGGAGTTGCGGCGTGAAAACAGCCGGATTCATCTTGACCGTAGGCGCCGCCCATCGTTATTCTAACCGGCGGAACCAGGCCTCAGAACCGTTTCGTGCAGCACGGAAATCCGGGAGTGATCATGGTCCACCACTTCGAGCCCGCTCACTACCATACGACCATGGGTTCCCATGAACCCGCCCTGCGCGTGAAGGACGGGGATACCGTCGTCACGTCGACGGTCGACGCCCGGGGAAAGGACCGCACCGACAAGCCCGTGACGCCTCCGGGCAATCCACAGACGGGCCCCTTTCACGTCGAAGGCGCCGAACCGGGCGACACGCTCGCCGTACACCTGGACCGGCTCACGCCCAACCGCCCCTTCGGCTGGACCCGTCCGCTCGTGGCGCCCAATGTGCTCGATCCCGATTACGTGCGGGAGACCGCGGGGGAGATCGAAAGCCGGGACGACCTCTGCCGCTGGGAAGTCGATCTGGACCGGAGGACGGTCACGCTGGTCGATCCGGACGACACCCGGCTCGGACGGATGACCCTGCCCCTGGCGCCCATGACGGGATGTTTCGGCGTGGCGCCGGACAAGGGCCAGGCGATCTCGACGGCCACGTCCGCCAGCCACGGGGGGAACATGGACTACCGGGGATTCGTGGAAGGCGTCACCGCGTACTTCCCCGTGTTCGCGCCCGGCGCCCTGTTCCACATCGGCGACGGCCACGCGGTGCAGGGTGACGGAGAGATCGTCGGCACGGGCGTCGAGATCTCCTTCGACGTGCGATTCACCTTCAGGGTGCTCAAGGGAAAGCAAAGCGCCTGGCCCCGCGGCGAGAACGCGGAATACCTTTTCACGGCGGGCAACGCCCGGCCCCTCGACCAGTGCGTCCAGCACGCGACCACCGAAATGCTGCGCTGGCTGCAGGCCGACTACGGTCTCGATCCCAGGGCGGCGCACACGCTGCTCGGACAGTGCGTCGAATACGACATGGGGAATGTGTTCGATCCCGCCTATACCATGGTGTGCAAGGTCAGGAAAGACCTGCTTCGCGGCCTGGACATCGACACCCGGTCGGTACACGACGAACTCGCGGAAGCCTGACCGGCTCGGCCGATCGACCGGATAACTCACCGGCCGCGGCAGGCAGGGGCGCCGGCTCATCACTTAGAACGGAGCGCGACATGAACAGACTTGAGGGACAGGTGGCCTGGATCACCGGCGCGGGATCCGGCATCGGACGCGGCATCGCGCTGGCCCTGGCCCGGGAAGGCGCGGACGTGATCCTTTCCAGCCGGCGGCGCGAGCCCCTTGCAACCGTCGCCAGAGAGGTGGAGGCCGCGGGGCGGCGTGCGGTTATCGCCCCCACGGACGTGACCGACCGGGATCAGATCGACACGGCGATTGCCCCAGCCGTCGATCAATTGGGCCCCGTATCGATCCTGGTGAACAACGCGGGCGTCAATACGCCCCTGCGCACGGCAACCGAAATGTCGCTGGAAGACTGGGACCGCGTGGTGGACATCAATCTCACGGGCGCGTTCAACTGTTTCCGCGCGGTATACGAACCCATGAAGGCACGGGGTGAAGGCACCGTCATCAATGTCGCGTCCATGGCCGGACGCCAGGTGTCCCTCCTCGGCGGAGCCGCCTACTGCGCGTCCAAGCACGGCATGGTGTCGCTGACCCATTCGATCAACCTGGAAGCTGCCGAATTCGGGCTCCGCGCCAGCGCCATCCTGCCCGGCGAGGTGAAGACGCCCATCCTCAAGAACCGTCCCCAACCCGTGTCGGAGAAGCGCCTGTCCCTGATGCTCACTCCCGAAGACATCGCGGACACCGTTGTATTCGTGCTATGCCAGCCCGCCCGCGTGGTCATACCCGAAATGTGGGTCATGCCCGCCTACCAGGTATCGGCCCAGCCGCTTCCCTGATACCGCCCTGACGCCCGGTTTAACGTTTGACAGCGTCCGGGCCCTGGCGTAATTTCGAGTGGACGCCGAATCGGAAGCGGCCGCCCGGCTTGAAGCTCCGTCAACCTGACCTTTTCCTCCCGATCCGAATACCATGAATAGTCCGACAGAATCGGTCATCCTGCTGGTTGAAGGTTCCTCCCGCAACCGGGACGAGAAACACTACGGCCTGACCCAGCTGGATCACCGCGTAATCGCCGTGGAGAACAGCGACCAGGCGCTCAACGTCCTGGCGGCTGAATCCCCAAGCATCATCATCTCGGACCTGAATGCCCCCGGAATCGACGGACTGCGCCTGATGGGCGTCGCCCTGGGCAGGAACCCCGAGGTGGGCGTTATCCTGATGACGGACCCCGGCTCCATGGGCCTGGCCGTGGCCGCCATGAAGGAGGGGGCGTACGACGTACTCGAAAAGCCCGTGTACGTGGAGAAGCTCGCGGCGGAAATCGAGAAGATCCTGGACCGCCAGCGTATCGTGCAGGAAAATCAGGAGTTGCTGCACCAGCTCGACACCCGGTACGGATTCGAGAACATCGTGGGGCGGTCCGCGTCCATGCAGCGCATCCGGGAGCAGATCCTCCAGATCGCCGATACCCAGTCCACGGTACTCATCTTCGGCGAGAGCGGCACGGGCAAGGAACTGGTGGCCCACGCCCTCCACCGCGCGAGTTCCCGGAGGAACAGGTCCTTCGTGCCCGTCTTCTGCAACGCCCTGTCGGAAGGGGTGATCGAGAGCGAACTGTTCGGCCATGAGAAAGGCGCTTTCACGAACGCGGTCAAGACCTACAGGGGCCGGTTCGAACTGGCCGACGGGGGCACGCTCTTCCTCGACGAGGTGGGTGAACTCGCGCCTTCCACCCAGGTGAAACTGCTGCGCGTCCTCCAGGAACGCAAGTTCCAGCGGGTGGGCAGCGGAAACTGGCTAAAGACGGACACCCGGGTCATCGCGGCGACGAACCGCGACCTCGAAGCCGAGATAGAAAGCGGACGCTTCCGGGAAGACCTCTATTACCGGCTGCGCGTGGTGACCCTCTCCCTGCCGCCCCTGCGGGAACGGAAAGAGGATCTTCCGCTGCTGATCGACCACTGCATCCGCCGGTTCGGCGAACGGGAGAATAAGCCGATCGAGCGTATCGACCCGCAGGCCCTGGAACTGCTGTCCACCTACCACTGGCCCGGGAACGTGCGCCAACTGGAGAACTGCATCGAGGGCATGATCGTCATGGGTACGGGAAAGACCCTGACCGTGGCGGACGTCCCGGAATTCATACGGCATACCCGGCCGGAATCGACGGCGGTCCCGCTGAACGAAGTACCGGACCGGCCGGACGACCTGTCACCGGACTTCATCCGCTACCTGGCCGGGAAAATCGCCGAACAGCGCCACGTGCCCGTCCGGCCTGTCACCGACCGGGCCCTGGCCGTACTGGCCGCCGTCGACTGGTCGGCGGACGGCGCGTCGCTGAGACGGTGCCTGGAAACCATGGTATTGCTCGCCGACGGGGACGGGCTGGACGTGGAGGATATCCCGGCGGAATTCCTGCCCGAACGGTCCGGCCAATCCGCCGCGGAAGGCGAGGACGATGACGGGGTGGACATCCGGGTGGGCATGACGATGAAGGAAGGCGAACGGAGACTGATCGCCGCGACCCTGGCCGCCTGCGGACGGAACAAGGCGCGGACCGCCCGGGTCCTGCGGATCGGACAGCGCACCCTCTTTCGGAAAATAAAGGCCTATCACCTGGAGTAGCGTCAGCCAAGGAGTTCCGGTTTGGAAGGTCGGTCGATTCTGATCGTCGACGGTGAAGAGGACAGCCGGCGTCACGCGGCGAGCATCCTGCGCAGTGCGGGTTACGACGTGCTGGAGACCGGCGCCGCGGCCGAGGCATTGCGCACGGCGAGAACGGACCCGCCGGGTGTCGTCCTCGTCGATCTCGCCCTGAGCGACGCCGATCCGGAGCAGCTGATACGCACCCTTTCGGCGAAGCACCCCGACACCGATATCATGCTCACCACCCGTCAGCACGAGCCGCCCCGGCAGTTCCGCCAACTGGACGTCAGCGACTATATCGAGAAGCCCGTCGACGCCGAAGATCTGCTCACGAAAATGCGCATGCTGGACCTCCGGCGGGAGTTCCACCAGCGGTTCCAGCTACTGGGCAGGAACGAGCGCTTCATCGCCGCCATGGATTCGGTGCTCCAGGTGGCGCCCACGGGGATCCAGGTCCTGCTTACGGGAGAAAGCGGCACCGGCAAGGAGGGATTCGCCCGGGCGATCCATCATTACAGCGACCGGCGCGACGGCCCTTTCATTCCCATCAACTGCGGCGCCATCGCCGAAGGGGTGCTGGAAAGCGAACTGTTCGGTCACGAAAAAGGCGCGTTCACGGACGCCAAGGGCCAACGGAAGGGGTACTTCGAACAGGCGCACGGCGGCACGCTGCTCCTCGATGAAATCGGCGACATGCCCCGTTCGACACAGGTAAAGCTGCTACGCGTCCTGGAGCAGCAGGAGTTCATCCGCGTCGGCGGCTCGACGCCGGTGAAGACCGACGTCCGCCTCATCGCGTCGACCAACCGGGACCTCTCCGGGGATATCCACGACGGGACGTTCCGCCAGGACCTGTACTACCGGCTCAACGCCGTGCACATCCATCTGCCCGCCCTGCGGGAACGCCGCGACGACATCCCCAGGTTGATCGGCCACTTCATGCGGCACGCCCCCGGGAAGCCCGGCGCGCCTCCTCCCGTCTTCACGGAGGAAGCCCTGGCAGCCCTCTCCGACTACGATTGGCCGGGCAACATACGGGAACTGCGACACCTCGTCGAATCGCTGGTGGTGACTTCCGGCAAGGCCAGGCTCGACGCGGAAGACCTGCCGGACAGTATCTACACGCCGCCCATGGCGAACCGGGCCCTGCCGGTCCCGCAGAACCGCAACCCGCAGGACATGGACCGCGAGATGTTCTACAAGATCCTCTGGCAGATCCTTACCGCCATCCACGAACTCCCGGCCAAGATCACCTCCGCCCTCGGCCGGGGTCCGGAACAGCTTCCCGAACGTTTTCAGCTGCCGCCCCCCACGGAAGCGGAGCGGGGCCTCGAAAAGCCTCCCTCGGAATCGGCACAGTACGTCGAACCGGTCCAAGACGACGCGGGGCCTGGTTTCGAACGGCCGGCCGAGGTGGTCCCGGCCGAGGCGGTCCCGGCCGATGAAGGACTGGACCGGTTGCGTTCCATGGAAGACTGGGAGCGGGAGGCCATACGCCGCGCGCTCGAGCGAAACGAGGGGCACCGGGGCCGGGCCGCGCGGGAGCTTGGCATCAGCGAGCGGTCCATCTACCGCAAGATCAGGGACTACGGCCTGGACGAATACGCCTGATCCCATCCGGTGATTCGCGGTGCGAAAATGCTTGACAAATCGCCCGTGAAACACCGAATTTGGCTGGGAGCGATTTACATACATCACCGTGAAAGGAGCAGCGAAAGTGGCACAGCCAACAGCAATAACGGACGATCAATTCGAATCCGAGGTCATTGAAAGCAGCACGCCCGTACTGGTCGATTTCTGGGCGGAGTGGTGCGGGCCCTGCAAGGCCGTCGCCCCCACGCTGGTGGAACTCGCGGGCGATTACGACGGACGCCTGAAAGTCGTCAAGGTCGACGTGGACGAGAACCGGGAAGCGGCCACCCGCTTCGGCATTCGGAGCATACCGAGCCTCCTGATCTTCAAGGACGGCGCCGAGGTGGACCGGATCATCGGCGCGCTCCCCAAGCAGCAACTCGCCGAAAAGATCGACGGCCACCTGTAATCAAGCGCGGCCGATACAGCAAGGCGCGGCCGATGCAGCCGGGCGCGGCCGATGCAGCCAGGCGCGGCTCGATAAACGTGGGACCGTTATTCAACGAAAGCCGGGAAGGCCGATCGACGCACTCCCGGTTTTTTGTTTGCGGTACGGCCGGTCGGACGGCTGGACGGACGAACGACTGGCCGGACGGACGGCTGGACGGACATCAGGTCAGCACCAGGGGAAACCGGAGACCAGGGCATGCTGAGTGTCGTACGCAGACTGAGAGACGGATTGGCCAAGACACGGGACGGGTTGGCGCGCCGGATCCACCAGGCCGTGGGCCGGTACGACCGGATCGACGAGGACCTGCTGGAGGAGATCGAAGCCATCCTGCTGCAGACCGACGTGGGCGTGGAAACGACCGTGCGGATCATCGACGGGCTCAGGGACCGCGCGGTCGACCGCCGGACCCGGAATCCCGATGACCTCATGGGCCTGCTGCGCGAGGAGATGACGGACATCCTAGGCGATGTGCCGGACCCCGAATGGGACCAGCGGCCCCGGGTCATCATGATCGTGGGGGTCAATGGTTCGGGCAAGACCACGACCGCCGGGAAGATGGCGGCCCGTTACGCCGGGGAAGGGAAGAAGGTCCTGATCGCCGCAGCCGATACCTTTCGGGCGGCGGCCATCGACCAGCTGGAAGTCTGGGCGCGCCGCGCGAAGGCGGACTTCATCCGGCACCAGCACGGATCCGACCCCTCGGCCGTAGTCTACGACGCCATGCAGGCCGCCGCAGCCCGGGATGCGGACGTAGTGATTATCGACACGGCGGGCCGGCTGCACACCAGGGACAACCTGATGGAAGAACTGAAGAAGATCAAGCGCACCGCGGGCAAGCAGATGGACGGCGCACCCCACGAGGTGCTGCTCGTGCTCGACGGGACCACGGGCCAGAACGCCCTCTCCCAGGCCCGCGTCTTCAGCGAAGCCCTGGGCGGCCTGACGGGTATCGCACTGACGAAACTGGACGGGACCGCACGGGGCGGCATCGTGTTCGCCATCGGCGTGCACCTGGGGATCCCCGTCAAACTCATCGGCGTGGGCGAACAAATCGAGGACCTGCAGGATTTCGACGCGCCGGCCTTCGTGGACGCCCTCTTCAACTGATTACGGGAGAATTCCATGCCCCGATTGGCGATAAACGGCGCGGCGCCGGTACGGACCGAACCCTTTCCGGCCTGGCCCATGAACCTGGACGCGAGCGCCCGCGCCGCCGGCGAAACCGTGCGCTCCGGCCGGTGGGGAAGCATCCAGGGCGAGCGGGTGCGCAGCCTCGAACAGCGCTTCGCATCCTTCCAGCACGCCGCCCACGGCATTGCCGTCTGCAACGGCACCACGGCCCTCTGCCTCGCGCTGCAGGCGGTCGGCATCGAACCCGGTGACGAGGTCATCGTGCCGGCCTATACCTTCATCGCATCGGCCAGCTCGATCGTGATGTCGAACGCCGTGCCCGTGTTCGTCGACATCGATCCCCTTACCTACAACCTGGACCCCGATCGGGTCGAGGAAGCGATCACACCGCGGACCCGGGCCGTCGTGGCCGTACATTTCGCGGGCCTGCCCGCGGACATGGACCGGCTCGGTGAAATCGCCGGCCGCCACGGCCTTTCGGTGATCGAGGACGCGGCACAGGCCCACGGCGCGCGGTGGGGAGACCGGGGCGTGGGCGCCATCGGTTCGATCGGCGCCTTCAGCTTCCAGTCCTCCAAAAACCTCAACGCCGGCGAGGGGGGCATCATGCTCACCAACGACGACGAGTTGGCGGCGGCGGCGCGTTCCCTAGCCGACTGCGGGCACGTCGCGCCGGGACCCCGTTACAACCACTTCCGCATAGCCGGCAACAACCGGATGACCGAGGTACAGGGCACCCTGCTCATGGTCCAGATGGATCACCTGGAGGCCCAGGCCGACCTGCGTCACGCGAACGGCGAGTATCTGACCGAACGCCTCGGGGCGATTCCGGGCATCGTCCCGGTGGCCAGGCCCGCGAAGGCTGACCGCCACGCGCGGCATATCTACATGTTCAGGTACAACGAAGCATCCTTCGGTGGCGTCCCGAAGACACGGTTCATCGAGGCCCTGTGCGCCGAGGGAATCCCCGCCAGTCCGGGCTACTCCATACCCCTGTACAAACAACCGGTTTTCACGGAACGGAACTATGGCATATACCGGAGCCAGGCGCTGTCCGCCGTTGACTATGGCGCGATGAATCTGCCGGTAACGGAGCGGGCCTGCCGTTCGGAGGCCGTATGGTTCTCGCAGAATGTGCTGCTGGGGGACAGGGACGACATGGATGACATCGTCCGGGCGGTCGTGAGGATCGTGGAACATCGCGACGAGCTGGGGGAAGCTTAGTCAGCCCGCACCCGCCGTTCCGGCCGCGTCCTTCAGCGTGGAAACCAGGTGGGCCGGCTTTCCGCCGGACCGGCGGAATTCGATCAGCTCGGCCATGATACTGACCGCGATCTCTTCGGGGGTATCGGCGCCGATCTCCTTGCCGATCGGCGCGTGCACCTGCTCGAGCAGGTGCCGGGGCACGCCTTTTCCTTCCAGGTTCTTCCACATCAGGGCGATCTTGCGCCGGCTGCCGATCATGCCGATATAGGCGGCGTCGGTCCACACCGCCTGCTCGATGACGGGCTGGTCCCACTGGTGTCCGCGGGTCACCGCGACCAGGTAGGACGAACCGTCGATGGGCAGCTTGCCCACGACCTCGTCGAAGGCGTCCACGACCACCTCGTCGGCTTCGGGAAACCGCTCATGGTTCGCGAAGGCGGGCCGGTCGTCCACCACGATGATGCGGAACCCGACGGTATCGGCAAGCCGGGCAATGGCCCTGGCCACGTGACCGCCGCCGAAAAGGAAAAGCTGCGGAGCCGGCCAGATGGACTCCAGGAAGATCCTGGTCTCCACGCCTTCGTGCTCCAGCGTGACCACCCGCAAAAGGTTTTCGGTGATTTCCAGGTCCGCATCCAGTCGTATCCGGTCGTCCAGGGCGGGGTCTCCGAGCGTGCCGACGGTCTCGCCGGTATCCGTGAGCAGCATCTTGCCGGCTTCCGTTCCGGCCCGGCCCGACACCAGCGTGGCCAGGAGCCCGATGCCCCGCGCGTCGTGAAGCCCGCGGATCGCCTCGAAGATCTCCTGCATGGGGCCCGTCCGGATCGGCTCCGTGAAGATCTCCACGTTGCCGCCGCAGTTCAGTCCCTCGTCGCCGGCGTGCTTCTCGGTCAGGATGAAGTGCTGCAGCCTGGGGGCGGAACGATCCATGACTTCGCGGGCCTCAGCCCAGACGTCGGCTTCCAGGCAACCGCCGCCCACCGTTCCGGTGAACGAGCCGTCCCCCTTGACGAGCATTTTCGCCTTCTTGCTCATCGGCAGCGAGCCCTTGCTCGACACGATGGTGGAAAGCGCCGCCTTTTCGCCCCGCGACAGGACGTTCACGACCTCGTCGAAAACCTCTTTCATGCGTATATCCCTGCTTAAGGATTAAACCAGTTCCAAGGGCAACTCCTCGAAACCCGTCTCATCGTCTACCCATCGGAACATCTTGATATCGCTTACGGCGTCCTTCGTGACGGAAAGGACCAGGTAGCCGGGTTCCGGGTCCAGCCAGCCGGTCAGGGCGTCCATCCGGTCCTTCTCCGAGAAATACGCCGGCGCGTCCGGATGGGAATGATAGAAACCCTGGACCCGCGCGCCCGGAGGGTCGAACTCCCCGAAGAACAGCCGCTCCATGTCCGCCCGGCTGAACGCGTAGGCGGTCCGGGCGTCCCGGGGATGTTCCGCCGGGTCTTTCGCGTGCAACTCGTCCTGGATGTTCCTGCACCGGTGCACCCGCCAGGACTCCGGGTCTATCGATTCGACCGGGTCTACCTGGTCCGCCGGTTCGGTCGGGTCCCCCGGTTTGGTCGTTTCAGCCGGGCCGCCTGGACCGTCCAGACCGCCTGTACCGGTCAGGAACCCGCAGCACTCCCGTGGATACTCCGCCACGGCGTGGGCCGCCATGCCTTCGTAGACGGTCCGGGGAAGCCGCAGCATCAGGTACGGACCGGACCGGGCAGCGGCGCCGGCTGGTTCTCGATCTCGACCTCGACGGCCGTCCGGACGCCCTTGAAGGCTGCCGTTTCGACGGCGTTCCCGTGATCGAGGAAGATCGGTTCTCCCGCGTCACCTCCCGCGCAGACGGCCGGCGAAAGGGGAATCTCACCCAGGAAGGGCAGGCCCAGTTCATCGCTCAACGCAGCGCCTCCGCCCCGGCCGAAGATGTGGGTCCGTTCACCCGTCGCGGCGTTGAGGAAGTAACTCATGTTTTCGACGATGCCCAGTACGGGGACCCGCAACCGCTGGAACATGGCGATCGCCTTGCGCACGTCAGACAGGGCAACCTGCTGGGGGGTCGTGACGATGACGGCCCCGGTGAGTTCGACCGACTGGGCCAGGGTCAGCGACGCGTCGCCGGTGCCGGGCGGCAGATCGACCACCAGGTAGTCCAGTTCCCCCCATGAAACATTGCCGAGGAAACTCTTCACCATCTTGCCGACCAGGGGACCCCGGTAGATCACCGCATCGGACGGCCCCGCGACGAAACCGACGGAGACCAGCCGGATACCATGCTTGACAACGGGTTTGATGCTGCCGGAAGGATCTTTCTCGAGGGACCCGGAAACGCCCATCATCTGGGGCACGTTCGGGCCGTAAATGTCCGCGTCGAGCAGGCCGACCGCATGGCCCGCTTCCGCGAGGGCGAGGGACAGATTGACGCTTACCGTCGACTTGCCCACGCCGCCCTTGCCGCTGGCCACGGCGATGACGTGGCGGATACCGGTCAGCGCGTCACGGGGGATTTCGGTTTCCGCAGCCAAAGTGCTCGATCCGCGTTTACGGACTGCCTGGGCCGTCCGGACCGCCTGGGATGCGCGGGGCCGTACCCGCGCCTGTCGGACCTATACGTAAAACGACTCGCCGCAGCCGCAGGTGCCCTTGGCATTGGGATTGCTAACCTTGAACCCGGCGCCCATCAGCCCTTCCACATAGTCCAGTTCCGCACCCATCAGGTAGATGGCGCTCTTGTTGTCGACGAAAACCTTGATGCCGTTCTGCTCGATAATCTGGTCGTTGTCGGTCGCGTTCTTGTCGAAAGCAAGCTTGTACTGAAAACCGGAACATCCCCCGCCGGAGATCATGACGCGCAGTCCGAGATCCGGATTT
The DNA here is from genome assembly GCA_009835325.1 of Gemmatimonadota bacterium. Taxonomy (NCBI): domain Bacteria; kingdom Pseudomonadati; phylum Gemmatimonadota; species Gemmatimonadota bacterium. The sequence continues at coordinate 42,977 of VXWP01000090.1, forward strand.
TCCTGGTCCTCGATCATGGTTTTGATCTTGTCGGCGGCAACGTCCGTCACGGTGACCATGATGTCCAACCCCCTTGCGAATGAATGGCGTAAGTTGCTTTGTTTGCGCTGACTTGTATCCGTCTTGCACGACCGGAAACATGTACCTTTTGTCGCTTAGGCTATATAAACCAGAACCCGCCTGGATGTCAACCTCTTTATCGAAGATCAACGAGCCGCGCGCCGCCCCTAACGCAGCAGCAGCATCTTCCCATTCTGCTCGATCCCGCCCGCGGCCATGCGGTACAGGTACACGCCGCTGGGTACGGCGCGGCCGTCGCCGTCCATGCCGTTCCAGGTCGGCGCGTATCTGCCCGGTCCGTGAGTTCCATCGACCAGCACCCGTATCCTCCTCCCGAGCAGGTTGTATATCGTCAAGGTGACATGGACCGGCTCCGACAATTCGAAGCGTATGCGCGTACTGGAGGCAAAGGGATTCGGTGCGTTCGGGTAGAGGACGGCCGCCAGCCCACCGGAGGTGCCGGACTCGTAATCGATGCGTATAACGACCGGTTCCGCCGTCAACGCCAGTCCCGCGCGGCCCACGGGCTGCAACCGGTACTCGTAGGACGTTCCCGGTTGCGCGGACGTATCCGTGTAACTGTAGGTATTCGAATGCTGAGAAGTGTCCGTGGACCGGGTCACGGGTACCGAGGTCAGCACTTCGAATGACCCATCGGGGTAGTCCCTGCGTTCGATCCGGTAGGACTGAAGGTTGATCTCCAGCCCCGCGGTCCAGGAGAGAAACACGCCGCTCAGTCCGCTCTCGGCGGTGAAGGACCGCACGACCCCCCGCGATTCGGTCATCAGGGCGTTCAGCGCGTGGACGATGCCATACCCGTTCAGGGTATCCGGAGCGGCGGCCTGGCCGGCCGTCCGGCGGAGTACGCTTTGCACCTTCCCGGGCGTCCAGTGGGGGTAGGTTTCCAACAGCAGCGCGGCGACCCCCGCCACCAGGGGCGCGGAGAAGGATGTGCCATTGAGGCGCAGGTAATCATCGATGATGAACGGATGTACCGTGTAAGTGTCTTCCCCCATGGCCATCACGTCCGGCTTGATGCGACCGTCGAAGGTCGGACCTATGGAGGAGAACGCCGCGCGCCTGCCCGTGGCATCGACACCGCCTACGGAAATCACGCCTTCCGCGTCGGCGGGCGCCGCCATCTTCTGATAAGGGGTGTCGCCCTCGTTGCCCATGCTGTTTACGACTACGATTCCGCGACGCACCGCCATCGTGGCCGCGCGCGTGATGACGGCCGTCTCTCCGTCCATGTCGGCATAAGTGTACCAGTCGAGGTATCCGAGTGAACTGCTGATGATGTCCGCGCCCAGACTATCGGCCCATTCCATGCCGGCCACCCAGAAGTCCTCCTCGACTTCTCTCTCGAAGGCCACGACCTCCGTGCTTGCGAGCAGGTAGCGGGCGCCGAAAGCCGGACCGATCAACTCACCCGGCGCGTATCCGCCGATCGTGCCGAGCACCGCCGTACCGTGACCGGTGTCCTCCAGATCGGTGAACCCGGTTTCGTCGCTAAGGAAGTTACGGCGGGCTTCCACCCGGGTTCTGAGGCTGTCGAAGGCCACGTGATCCAGGCTGAATCCCGTGTCGAAGAGCGCCACAAGCACGCCTTTTCCGGTGAGTCCCAGGTCATGGAGTTCCGGCACGTGCATTTGGTTCAGCTGGATGAAGGAAGGACCGTAGTCGAGGCGGTTGGACTGAACCGCCCTGAGCCTCGCGTCCGTTTCCTGGCGATCGGAGCGTTGCGCCGGGACGGGGCGCGGAAGACGGAGTCTGGCGACCGCGTCGATGCTCAGCACGAAGGGCTGGCCTGCCAGGCTGTCGATATCTCCGGCCGGGATGTACACGCTCGCCGCGTTCAACCAGCGGGATACCTGGAGGATCCTGCCCCCCAACGCTTCGATGCGCTCCAGGTAGGGGACGTGGACCGGGATGTCCTCCCATCCCGCCAGCCGGTCGCTTCTGGTCGACAGCCGGCGGCGGGTGCGGGGCGTCAGGCGGTCTTCGGCGGCCGCCAGCGCGGCGTCGTATCCTGCCCCGGGGTCGAGTCCTTTGTCCACCAGGTAAACCCATACCTTCACCACCTCGTCGGTCGGCCGCGTGGCGAGCTCGTTCCGAAGGCGGCCGGAAACCCCGGGTTCGACGCTGGAAATCCCCGGTTCACTGCCGGGGACGGTCCCCCGCACCGGTTGCTGATCGGGCCGTGGGCTGCCGAAAGCAAAGGAAGAAAAGAGGACAAGCAGAAACGGCAAGCATCGCTTCATGATGGCTTACTTCCCGGTTGACGGGAACGCAGCTGGAGGGCGCTTAGTCTTCTTCGTCTGATCAGGCTGAAATACAACATGGCCACCAGGACAACCAGGAACAAGGCGCCGCCCAGTATCACTGATCGGTCCACGCCCAACGCACCCGCCATCTGGCCGCCCAGGTAGAACCCCAGTACCCCGCCTATCCTGAACCTGAGGGACTCGGGAAGTACTGGAATCAGACTCCCCGTGGAAACCCCGGCTACTACGAGCACCAAGAGCCAGGCGGCCTGAACGAGCAGTCTCACCGGATGCTGTCCCCGGATCCGATTCCAGGCCAGAAGTCCGATGAGGACGGGGACGACGTATCCCCCGTATCCCAGGACGAGCATCACGCCGTAGGATACCAGGGCGCCGGGCAGGCCGCCCAGGTTGGTGACTTCACTCGGATTCCGGCTCGAATTGGGGTAGTCGGTTTCGGCGTGGGTCGCGAGACTGAGCAGCACGAAGACCGCGACGGGGACCAGGAGGATCCCGATCACGTACATGCGGCGTTCGATGGCTCGGGTGAACGGAGGGAAGCTCATTCAAGGGCGCTCCCTTCGGCAGCTACAGGACACCGCGGACATAGTTCACGGCGTTCCGGAAGATATGCAGGCCGTCCGGTTCCCTGCATCCCTCCCGGGTCCACCGGGGATGATGGGTCGGGTGAGTGTAACGCTCCGGATGAGGCATGAGCCCGAAGATCCGTCCCGTGGCGTCGCAGATCCCGGCGATGGCGTCCACCGAGCCGTTGGGACTCCAGGGATAGGCCGTCTCTGCCGTTCCC